>JAYTAT010000346.1:0-10864 GCA_043737315.1 Archangium sp. | reverse complement strand
GCGTGAAGGCCTGCGCCATCTCGATCTGACCATTCACGCCCTGCTCGCGGAGGATCGCCACCCGGGGCCGGGTCACGCGCGAAGGTGCACGCACGGCTGCATCGAAGGTGAGCTTCGTGGTGAGTCCGGTGAACGACGCGTCGGTGCGCAGCGCGTGCTCTTCGTCGGCACAGCTCGCGTCATCGCGAAGGCGGTGCATGCGCCAGGTGGTGTCCGACCAGAGCGCACGCAGCTCAGTGCGTTCAAAGGTGAGCCCCGTCACCGCAATCGCGTCGTCGGTGCGGGGCGTAGCGACCACCTGCGCGTTCCTGGCCCGGGCGAGAATGCCCGGCACGTCGGCGTCACGCACCTGCACCACCGCGCCGAGTTCTTCTGAAAAAAGTGCAGCGAGCTCAGAGGGGTTGATGGTCAACCCGCAGCCACTCGCGAACGCCATCTCGACGAGGGTGACGAAGAGGCCGCCGTCGGAACGGTCGTGATACGCGAGCAGCTTGCCTTCGGCGTTGAGCGCTTGAATCAGCGCGAAGAACTCGGCGAGTGCTTCGGGTGAGTCGACGTCGGGGGCCACTTCGCCCACTTCGTTGAACACCTGCGCGAGCGCGCTGCCGCCGAGCCGGTTCTGGCCGTGGCCCAGGTCGAAGAGCAGCAACGAGGTGGGGCCTGCATCGAGCTGCAACTCGGGCGTGAGCGTCTTGCGCACGTCACTCACGGGGGAAAACGCGCTGACGATCAGCGAGAGCGGCGCGGTCAGGGTCTTGCCATCCCAGACCGTGCGCATCGACATGGAGTCCTTGCCCACGGGAATCGCGATGCCGAGCGCGGGGCAGAGCTCGACGCCCACCGCCTTCACCGCTTCGTAGAGACGCGCGTCTTCGCCGGGTGAGCCGGCCGCGGCCATCCAGTTCGCGGAGAGCTTCACGTCGCTCAGCTTCTCGATCGTCGCGGCAGCGATGTTGGTCAGCGCCTCACCCACCGCCATCCGCGCAGAGGCAGCGGCGTTGAGCAGCGCGAGCGGCGTGCGCTCACCCATCGCCATCGCCTCGCCCGTGTGCACGTCGTAGCTCGTCATCGTGACCGCCACGTCGGCCACCGGCACCTGGAGCCGCCCCACCATCTGATCTCTGGCCACCAGCCCGGTGATCGATCGATCTCCGATGGTCACCAGGAACGTCTTGTCTCCCACCGCGGGCAACAGCAGCACGCGCTTGATCGCCTCACCCAGTTCGACGGCAGGCAGCGGACGGCCGACGGAAGGCAGTCGCTTCACGTCACGGCGCATCTTCGGGGGTTTGCCGAGCATCACCTCGAGCGGCACGTCGATGGGCGTGACGTTGAAGTGCGAGTCGGTCACCTGCAGCCGGCCGTCGTCGGTCGCGTGGCCGAGCATGGCGAAGGGGCATCGCTCACGCTTGCAGAACGCTTCGAAGCGCGGGAGCGAAGCCGCGTCGATCGCCAGCACGTACCGCTCCTGGCTCTCGTTGCACCAGAGCTCGAGCGGCGACATGCCCAGCTCGTCACTTGGGATCTTCCTCAGCTCGAAGCGTGCGCCACGCCGGCTCTCGTGCACCAGTTCAGGCAGCGCGTTCGACAGCCCGCCTGCTCCGACGTCGTGAATGGAGACGATGGGGTTTTGCTCGCCCAGCGCCGTGCAGCGGTCGATCACTTCCTGGCAGCGCCGCTCCATCTCGGCGTTGTCACGTTGCACTGAGGCGAAATCGAGGTCTTCCTTCGATGCACCTGAGGCCACGGAAGACGCGGCGCCGCCCCCCAGACCGATCAACATCGCCGGGCCGCCCAGCACCACCAGCGCCGCACCCGCGGGAATTGTTCCCTTCTGCACGTGCTCCGCGCGCACGTTCCCCAGGCCACCGGCGATCATGATCGGCTTGTGGTACCCGCGCAGCTGACCGTCGAATTCCTGCTCGTAGGTGCGGAAGTAGCCGGTGAGGGCCGGCCGGCCGAACTCGTTGTTGAAGGCCGCTCCACCGAGCGGGCCGTCGAGCATGATGTCGAGCGCTGATGCGATGCGGGATGGCTTGCCGTGGTCCACTTCCCACGGGCGGATGGCTCCGGGCAGCTTCAGGTTCGAGACCGAGAAACCCACCAGGCCCGCTTTCGGTTTCGAGCCACGCCCCACCGCGCCTTCGTCGCGGATCTCACCGCCGCTGCCCGTCGAGGCGCCCGCGAACGGCGAGACGGCCGTCGGGTGGTTGTGTGTCTCCACTTTCATGAGCAGGTGCATCGGCTCGGTGTGTGCGTCGTAGATGCCGCCGTCGGGGTTCGGGAAGAAGCGGCCGGCGCGGTGACCTTCGATGACAGAGGCGTTGTCTTTGTACGCACTCAACACGCCCGCCGGGCTCGCGTCGGTCGAGCGGCGGATCATCTTGAAGAGCGAGTCGGGCTGGCTCACCCCGTCGATCACGAAGTCGGCGTTGAAGATCTTGTGCCGGCAGTGCTCGGAGTTCGCTTGCGCGAACATCATGAGCTCGACATCGGTGGGGTTGCGCTGCAGCTGCCTGAAGGCGTCGACCAGGTAGTCGATTTCATCGGGCGCGAGCGCGAGGCCCAGGGCGGTGTTCGCCTGCTCGAGTGCGGCGCGGCCTTGTTCGAGCACTGCGACGGTCGCGAGCGCTTGGGGCGTGTGGCGCTCGAAGAGCCGCGTTGCGGCTGCGACGTCGGCGAGCAGCGATTCGGTCATACGGTCGTGCAGAGCCGGTGCTCCGGTCAGCTCGCCTGCGAGGGTCCAGACGATGCCTCGTTCGATGCGCCGCACCGCTGTGAGCCCGCAGTTGATGGCGATGTCAGTGGCCTTCGACGACCAGGGCGAACGCGTGCCCAGGCGCGGCACCACCACGAAGGTCTGCCCGGCGATGACTCGTTTGTCTTGCCGCGGGCCGTAGGTGAGCAACTGGCTCAGCGTGTTCAGCTCGGCTTCGGTCAGCGGGCGCTCCACGTCGAGCACGTGGACGAAGTCAGCGGTCGCGTCGGTGAGACCAGGGTGTTGCTGTCGCAGCCGGGCGAGCCGTTTGTCGAGGCGGGCGGGGCTGAACGCGGGCGGGCCGGGAATGATGACCATGGCGCCAATGTGCCGGATCAAATGCCATCGGGATAGCTGATGTGAGGTGATGTCTCCCATCGCGATTTGCGATGGCTACCGAAAGGGGGGGGCTGCGGGGGCGCGGCTTGCCTGAATGGAGTGGTGGTTTGGGTGGGGTTTGGTCAGTGCTCGACCCTGACTGGCGTCTCGCCTTGGGGCTTTTCGTGCACCCGGCCACCATCGTGACGACTTGTGTGAATTGGGTGGTGTGGGGACACCCTCAGAGCCACACGTGTCGGACCTGTCCGGTATGAATGAGGCTGGGGGGGTGGGCGGCGTGGACGATTTCAGGGATCTGGCCAGAGAGCAGTTTGGTTTGGTATCGCGCGCGCAGGTGCTGGCGCGCGACCTCTCGACCGACTGGCTTCAGTGGAAGCTCGAGAAGGCTGAGTGGGAGCGTTTCCTTCGGGGCGTGTATCGCGTTCGCGGGTCAACCATCACGTGGTCGCAAAAGGCGATGGGTGCGCTGCTGTTGGCCGGTGAGGGGAGCGCGCTCTCGCATGGGACAGCGGCCTTCCTGCACGGGCTGGATGGATTCACGAAGAAGCGGCCCGCGATCATCGACGTGACTTGTTCTGGTCAATGCGTCACGGCCGGCGTTCGTTTCCACCGCACGCGCGACGTGGGTGTGCCGACGCAGAGGGTGCGCGGCCTCATCACCACTTCTCTTCCGCGCACGCTGGTGGATCTCGCCGGTCTGCTGAGGCCCGAGCCGCTCGAGATCGCGCTCGACTCGGCGCGACGGTGCAACCCGATGCTGCCCGCGGAGCTCACGCGGTACCTGGCAACGCTGGGAGCGAGAAGGCCGCACGTGGGCATTCTCGAGGAACTGCTCGCTGCACGCGAAAGCCCATTGGACTCATCAAAAGAGGTCACGCTCAGTCAAGAGATCGCCAAGCGCGGCCTGCCCCCACCGACCGCGGGCTCCTCGGTCTACGTGAATCGCCGTTACGTCATGAAAGTCGACTTTGCGTGGGTCGACGCGTTGGTGGCACTGCACTTCGACAGCTACCACTACCACCACCACCGGGAGCGCTTCGAGCGTGACGCGCGGCAACGCAGCCAACTCGCGGCCGCTGGCTGGACGAACATCATCGTGACCAGTCGTTCGCTGAGCAGCCCCGACTGGAGCGACGCCGTGAAGAGACACCTGACCATCACGAAGCCATGAGCCGTGGTGCACGAAAAGCCCGCGATCGAGAGGCCAGCCAGCCAGGGGCAAAACCGTACGACACCCAAATGGCCCACACCCCTCGAGGCCGTGACTAGAGTCGCCCTCGCCTTGGCTCTCTCCCGACGCACGAAAATCGCCCTCGCGCTCCCGGTGCTGCTGCCGGTACTGCTGGTCGCCGCCTGGTTCCTCTTCACCCGCCACGTTCCGTGGAAGATCCCAGCCGAGCACCAGCCACCGCAGACCTGGCGAGAGCCGCGCACTGACGGACTCAAGCTGCGTTCGCTGGGCATCAGCGGCTACGAGCTGACCGACGGCACCACCACCGTCCTGATGGATCCCACGCCGACACGGCCCAGTCCCACGGCGCTCATCACCGGACCCATCGATCCCGACCTCGCGCTCGGTCAAAGACTCTGCCCGCGGGCCGACGTCATCCTGGTCAACCACGCCCACTACGATCACCTGCTCGACGCCGCGGTGATCGCTGCCCGCACGGGCGCCCTGGTGGTCGGCTCGCAGAACACGGTGAACTTCGCCCTCAGCCGCGGCGTCGCCAAAGAAAAGACCCGGGTGGTGCACGCAGGAGATCAGCTCACCATCGGCGCCTTCACCATCGACGTGCGCGGCTCACGCCATACGGACATCGTCGTCTCGCAACCCATGAGCGGGGTCATCTCGGCCACCGCCGGCCCGCTCTGGTTCTGGAACTACGCGCTCGACGAAACGCTCACCTACCGCCTGGCCGCGGCTGGCACGACGGTCTGGTTTCACCCCACGAGCACCTACGAAGCGGGTGAGCTCGACGGCCTGACCGCGAAGACCCTCATCGTCGGCGTCACCGGCGAAAAGCAGACCCGCAAGAAGATCGACGGCCTGATGGCTGAAAGCAAAGCCGCCCGCATTCTCCCCACGCACTTCGACAATTTCTTCCAGCCCTGGGAGCGCGGGCTCGCCCTGATGCCGGGCCTCGACCTCGACGCAGCCAGGCAGCTCTTCCTCGAGGCGAACCCGAAGCTCGAATGGGGAGTGCTCGATCTGGGCGAGAGCATCGCCCTGCCCCCCGACGCGGAGTAGAAGCACGACGTGGGCCCCAACCTCATCGCGCTGGCGATTCCCTTCTTCTTCCTCGGCATCGGCCTCGAGTTGGCCGTGGCGAAGAAGCAGGGGCGCGTGGTGTACCGGCCCGGCGACGCGATGGCCGACATGGGCTGCGGCATCATGCAGCAGCTGGTGAGCTTCTTCGTCTCTACCGTGGTGGTGTCCACCGCGTACGTCTGGCTCTCCGAACACAGACTCGTGACGCTCCCCACCGTCTGGCTGCCCTGGGTCGCAGCGATCGTCGGCGTGGAGTTCGCCTACTACTGGTGGCACCGCCTCTCGCACGAGGTGAACCTGCTCTGGGCGGCGCACGGCGTTCATCACCAATCAGAGGACTACAACCTCGCGGTCGCGCTTCGGCAGTCGGTCACCACGTGGATGACCGTGTTGCCGTTCTACCTGCCGCTCGCGTTGCTGGGCGTGCCGGTGCTGCACTTCGCCGTGATTCTCGGCCTGAGTACGCTCTACCAATTCTGGATTCACACCGAGCTCGTGCCGTCGCTGGGTGCACTCGAGCGCATCTTCAACACGCCCGCGCTGCACCGGGTGCACCACGCGATCAACCCGCGGTACCTCGACAAGAATCACGCGGCGACGTTCTCGTTCTTCGATCGCCTGTTCGGCACCTGGGAGCCGGAGACCGAGCCCTGCGTCTACGGCACCACCCGCCCCTTGAACTCGTACAACCCGCTCTGGGCGCAGGTAGAGCTGTACGCCGACCTGATCCGCCTCGCGCGGCTGGCGCCTACGAAGCTCGACGCGCTCAAGGTGTTCTTCAAGTCACCCGCCTGGCGCCCGGCGTGGATGGGTGAGGCGCTCAAGCGTGACTTCTCACGCAAGTACGACCCGAGCGGCAGCCCAGCGACCGTACGGTACGCGCTGGTCAACTGGGTGATCGTGCTCGTCGGCGTGTTCTTCTTCCTGCTCTGGGGCGGAGCGCTGACCACGCCCTCGAAGCTCGCCGCGGTCGGGCTGGTGGTGCTCAGCGTGGTGTCGCTGCCCTCGTTGGTGGAGGGCCGTTCATGGGCCAAGGCGCTCGAAGGCGCGCGCATCGTGTTCGCGCCGCTCGCCCTGGGGTTGATCGCGTTGGTTCGTTAACTCTTCTCGGGCCACTTCCAGGTGAGCAGGCCCATGGCGATCTCCTCGCGGGGGGCGCGCACCGAGGCCGCCACGCGGTCGATCATCTCGTCATGCCGCTCGTACTGGTTGGCGAGGAACTTCACGGTCTTCCCGCTCTTGAGCAGGAACACCAGGTTCAGCCCCTCGTGCATGTGGTTCAGCTTCATGCGCGCGAGGTAGCCGCCCAGCCCGCCCGCGACGACGGGCACGTGCAGCACGCCGAAACGTTCGACGTCATCGAAGTTCACTTCATCGGTGACGATGCCGCGCGCCTCGAGCCCGGTCGAGGTCACCTTCACGCGCATCTTGGACAGGCGGAACAGCAGGTAGATCGCCGCCGGAAAGGTGACGCACAGAAGCATCAACAACACGGCCACCACGGTGAGCGACGTGCGCCCCGGCGAGTGCACCGGAAATTCGAGTTCGTTCATGAGCCTTCCCTCTTGGAATGGGCTCTTCATAGCCCTACAAAGCGCCATGCGCGTCTCCCTGCTTGCGGCCCTTGCGGCCCTGACGATCTGCACCGGCTGCGAGAAGAAGCCGACCGGGACTCCGAAGCCCGTCGATGCGAGGCCCGTCGAACCGAAGCCGGTCGCCGACGTGAAGCCCACCGAAGGCGACGTCATCTTGCTGGGTGAAGTCGGCTCGCTCACGGGCAGCGAAGCGGCGTTCGGCATCTCGACGCGCAACGGCATCGAGCTCGCGCTGGAAGAAGCGAACGCCTCGGGCGGCGTGAAGGGCAAGAAGCTCGCGGTGCGCGTGTACGACGATCAGAGCAAGCCTGAAGAGGCCGCCTCTGCCGCCACGCGCCTCATCACCCAGGACAAGGTCGTCGCCATTCTCGGAGAGGTCGCCTCTTCGAACTCCCTGGCCATGGCGCCCAAGGCCCAGGAGGCGAAGGTGCCGATGGTCTCACCCTCTTCGACCAACCCCAAGGTGACCGAGGTCGGCGACTACATCTTCCGCGTGTGCTTCATCGATCCTTTCCAGGGCTTCGTGATGGCGCGCTACGCACACGACACCCTCAAGTTCTCCAGGGTCGCGATCCTCACCGACAAGAAGAGTGCATACTCAGAGGGCCTGACCGAGGTGTTCCAGAAGAAGTTCACCGAGATGGGCGGCAACATCGTCGGCGTGGTGGCGTACTCGAAGGGCGATACCGACTTCCGCTCGCAGCTGACCCACGTGAAGAAGCTCAAGCCCGAAGGCGTGTACGTGCCCGGCTACTACCAGGACGTGGCGCTGATCGCCGAGCAGGCCAAAGAGCTGGGCCTCAAGGTGACCCTGATGGGCGGCGACGGTTGGGACAGCGAAAAGCTCTTCGAGCTCGGCGGCGCGGCGGTCGAAGGCAGCTACGTTTCGAACCACTACTCTGCTGACGATCCGTCGCCCCGCGTGCAGGACTTCATCAAGCGCTACCTGGCGAAGTTCGGCGCGGTGCCCGACTCGTTGGCGGCGCTCGGTTACGACTCGGCCCGCGTGGTGATCGACGGCCTCAAGCGCGCCACCGATTCGTCGGGCCCTGCGCTGCGAGACGCGATCGCGCAGACGAAAGACTTCCCTGGTGTGGCCGGCAACATCACCCTCGACGAGAAGCGCAACCCGGTGAAGCCCGCGGTGGTGCTCAAGGTCGAAGGCGGCAAGTTCAAGTACGTCGACACCATCTCGCCCTGATCGCACCGTGTACGAGTTCATTCAGCACCTGATCAACGGGCTGGCGGCGGGCACCATCTATGCCCTCGTCGCGCTCGGTTACACGATGGTCTACGGGGTGCTCAAGCTCATCAACTTCGCCCACGGCGACGTGATGATGGTGGGCGTGTACGTGGGCTACGCGGTCGCCTTCCTGCTGGGCCGCGAGTACCTGGGCACCCTGCCCGGCGTATTGTTGGTGTTCGCCGTGTCACTGAGCGCTTGCGCGGCGTTCGGCTTCTTCATCGAGCGGTTTGCCTACCGGCCTCTGCGGGACAAGCCGCGGCTCACCTCGCTCATCACCGCCATCGGCATCAGCTTCGCGCTTTCCTACGGCTTCCAGCTCGACCTCTCGTTCATGGTGAACGGCACGAACGTCACCGTGCTCCCGGGCGCGGCGTCACGGCGTTTCCCCGCGATCATCACGCCCTCTGAGTGGTTGGTGCTGGGCGACAACGACGTCATCATCTGGAACTGGCAGGTCATCTCGTTTCTGATCGCCATCTCGCTGATGGCGGCGCTCCAGTACCTCGTGTTCCGCACCCGCTTCGGCAAGGCGATGCGCGCGGTCTCGCACGATCACAAGGTGGCCGGGCTTCTGGGCATTCCGGTCGACAGCATCATCGCGGGCACCTTCATGTTGGGCAGCGCGCTCGCTGCCGGCGCCGGCATTCTCTACGCCATCAAGGACAAGTCGATTCAGCCGCTGATGGGCGTGATGGTCGGGCTCAAGGCCTTCGTCGCGGCGGTCATCGGAGGCATCGGCAATCTTCCGGGCGCGGTGGTGGGCGCCCTGTTGCTCGGCCTCTGCGAAGAGTTCATCGTCGGCTACACGGCCTCGAGCTGGCGTGACGCGGTGGCGTTCGGCTTCTTGATAATCGTGCTGTTGTTCCGCCCCGAAGGCCTGTTCGGGCGCGCGCAGGCCGAGAAGGTCTAAAGCCTTCAGCGCGCCCCGAAGCCACGCTGCAGTGAACCCAACCGGGAGACCCAGCCGCTGGGCTCCACGTCGAGACCCGGCACTTCGTACGCCACGATGTCTGCGTTCGAGAACACATACGCCCGGCCGCGGATGATGGCCGTCGCGCTGTCGACCGGCGTCGACAAAGGGCAGTGCAGCAGCTCTTCACCGCGCCCGTTGACCGCCCCCAGCAAGCCCGCATCCGGGAGCTGCGCGGTCCACGCGACGCCGCCATCACGCAGCAACTCGAAGTCGGGTGAAGCGCCCATGACGCCGCGGTACTCGAAGGCGCGCACGCCGCTGGCCAGGTTGACCGAGCGCAGAACCTGAGCCGTGCCGTCCCAGAGCACGAGCTGCTGCCCGGTGAGCAGCGGGGTCGACGTCGAGCCCGCTCCGGTCATCGTCGAGAGATCCGTGAGGGTCATCGCGCTGTCGAGCTTCTGCAGCCTTCCGTTGGCCGAGCCGATCGCCATGCCCTGTCCGTAGATCGACGGCATCCACTGCACGAACTGGGCGGCCTGCTGCTGGCCCGATCCATCGAGGCGCACCATCTCGCCGGCGACGGCCCAACAATTGGCCGACGAGGTCCACAGCTCGCCGCCCGGGGCGACGCCCGCTCCATAGAGGTGGCCCTTGCGATGAAACTGCCAACGGAATGCGCCCGTCGCGCGATCGAAGACCTGCACGTACGAGTGATGATCGGAGAGGCCTTCGATGAGCGGCACGCCCACCGCGTCGGTGCCCAGCAGCATCGGGGGTGAAGTGGAGAACTCCGCGCCCCCATCAGCGCGCGGCTCGTAGGCCGGCAGGCCCGCGCTGGCCACCCTCGACCACAGCAGGTGACCATCATCGGTGCTGCGCGCCTGGGTCATGCCCTTCGCGTTGAAGAACAGGCGATGTGCGGCAGAATCGATGGAGTACCCGAGGCCATAGACGCAGCCGCTGCAATCGGCGGTCACCTCGACGCGAAAGCGCAGCACACCGGTGGGGCTCAACGACACGAGGTACGTGGGAACGGCCCGGCCCCGATCTCCTTCTTCATTCACGGGCGCTTCTGGGAAACCCCCGCTGCGCACGAAGGGGCCCGTCTCGGTGGCGTAGAGGTTTCCCAAGTCATCCACGTGACCCAGGAAGGCGAGCGTCAGGCCCGGCTGCGGTGTGTAGCGCCACGACGGGCTCAACGCGGTCGGGGCCGGCAGCTCACAGGCCTGCTGCCGGCAGATGCCCGGACCCCGGCACGACGTCGGCGCCTTGCACTGCGAACCGTCTGGTGACGGGCGTGTCACGCATTGCCCTGTGATGCAGACCTCGGCGGTGAGGCAGTCGTTGGCGCCACACGAAACCCCATCGCCCGCAGGAGCGAGGCCACAACCGGTCGCAGGCGAACACACGGGCACCTCGCACGCGCGCGGTGAAAGCGGGCACGTGACGGTCTTGTGCACGCACCCGGTCGAGGCCTCGCACGCGTCTGAGGTGCACGCGTTCGCGTCGTCACAATCACGTGCGTGGCCGACACACTCACCCTCGGCGCACACGCCAGAACGGATGCACTGGTTGGTCGCCCCGCAGCTCACGCCGTCTGCGGCCCGCTCTTCGTCGCAGCCCCCGGTGAGCGGATTGAAGGTGACCGTTCTGCAATCGTGCACCGCACACGTGGGGGGGGCCACCGCCACCGCGCGCAAGGGCACCCGCTGGGTCGTTCCATTCGCGCTCACCAGCAGCACCG
>JAYTAT010000345.1:0-10883 GCA_043737315.1 Archangium sp. | reverse complement strand
ACCGGGCGCTCGTTGGTGCTCAGCAAACGAGCGGTGAGCGGGGTGCGCAGCTCGGAGTCGAGCACCACCCGGTGACCCGTCGGGCCTTCCACCAGGCGCGTGGTGAGCAGGGGATCGTCGGACAGAACCGTGCCCAGCCCCACCAGCACCGCGTCGTGCAGCGAGCGCAGCAGATGCGTGACGCATTGCGAGTCGAGGCAGGAGATCGCCGTGGGCCGGCCCTTGTCATTGGAAAGGCAGCCATCGGAGCTCACCGCGAACGCCGCCGTCACGAATGGCCGTGCCAGCAGGCCGCGGGCGGTCACCGAGCTGCGCCAGTCCTGTACCCACCCACGAGATGCGCTCACGCGCAGCCATGTAACGGCGGGCTGCGGCTGCAGATCGCGCTCGCCAAGAGCAGCACGCGCGTTCGGAAATTCGGCAACGTGTGCTCCCCAAAGGCAGGTAGCGACGTCACCGACTGTACCGCGCTCGAAGGTTTGGGAGCGCATTCCCCAGTTGTCGTCCAGATCGATTTGACCCCAGTCATTAAGTCAGCACATGAGGCTGAACACCTGGTTGGTGATGGTTGTGATTGCAGGTTGCCGCGACGTTTCGCGCGGCCCGGGCGTACCCGATGCGGGCGTACCCGATGCGAGCTCGCCTGAGCGAGCCGCCGAACCCGATGGGCCTCGGCCAGACAAACACGTCATCCAGGCGGGCCAAGGTGAGCTGACCTGGCTGCGTGACGGTGGCCTCGGCGCGGGTGTCGACGCAGGTGATGAGCTCGACGCGGGCGTCGATAGCGGCACCGTGACCGATGCCGGCGTCGATGCGGGGCCGACGACCGCCAGGCTGATCTACCCGGGCGACCGCACTCAATCGCCCATCGACGACAACGTCGCGCTCCGGCTCAAGGCCATCGCCGCGCGAGGCACGGGGCGGGGCACGGTGTTCAGCAAGGTCGGAGATTCCATCTCGACCAACGGGCCCGGCGTCGGCGGCGGCAACTTCCTCAACTGTTTCGACGGGCGCATCGAAGGAACCGTGAGCTGGGAGACCAACGTGCGCCTCGGGCCCCACAGCGCGCTGACCCCCACCATCATGCACTTTCGCAGCACGCTCATCGGGGCCGACGACTCGTGGACCCGGCCCAGTCTCGCCACGCGGATCAGCATGACGGCGCGTTGGGCGATCAACGGCACGCCTTCGCCACTGGAGCAGGAAATCACCGCGGCCAATCCCCGCTACGCCATCGTGATGTACGGCTCGAATGACATCGGCTTCGTCGGTGCGCCCTACACGCTGGCCGAAGGCGCCGAGTACTTCGAGAACAACATGCGCACCATCACCGATCGGTTGATCGCGGCAGGCGTCATCCCGCTGCTGACCACCATGCCTCCCGACGCCGCGGCGCAGCGCTTCGTACCGGTCTACGCAGGCGTGGTGCGTGGCATCGCGCAGGGCCGGCAGATTCCACTCATCGATTACACCCGCGAGCTGATGGCGCTCGGGCCGCCGCACGGGCTGGGCTCTGACGGTACGCACCCGACCTGCGCGGCCTACAACACCTGCTGCTGGTTCGATGCGACGAGCCTCTCGCGGTACGGCTACAACGTGCGCAACCTCATCACCCTGCAGGCCCTCGACCGCATGCACCAGGTGTTCGAGCGCGGCGTGCCGAGGCTCGATGCCTTCGCAGCGCATCTGACGGGTGACGGCTCGACGAACGCACCGTTCGTGATTCCCCAGCTGCCCTTCGGAGAGCTGCGTGACCTGCGCACGTCGAGCTTCCGGCCCGTGAATGCGCTCTCGTGCGCCGGGGCACCTGCCGTGGTGGGCCCGCAGAATTTGTACCGGCTCGTGCTCAACCGCACCACCTCACTGCGGGCGGTGCTCGTCGACGGTATGACGCGCCAGCAGCGCATCAGCCTGCTCTCGGGCCCTCAACTGTCGAGCTGCATGCAGAGCGCTTCGCGGCTCATCGCCATCACGTTGCCCGCGGGCACCTATTATCTGGCGGTCAACGCACCCAGCGCCGACGGCGGCTCGGAGTACAACCTGTCGGTCACCGAATGCATGCCGGGCGACACGGATTGCTGAGATTGTTTTTGACGCTCGGCAACGGGGTGCCAGAACGCCCCCATGCGACTTCGCGTGGCGCTCGGCTGTCTGCTCGTCGCCGCGTGTGGTTCGCCCACGGAAAGGGATGACGCAGGGCCGCGCGTCGATGCCGGCGCTTTCGGGGTCGATGCGGGTGTCTTCGAAGTCGACGCCGGCTTCTCGGTGATCAGCTATCCGTCGGGCCGTACCCAATCGCCCATCACCCGCGAAGTGGCCTTGCATCTGCAAGCCATCGCCGCGCGGGGGCCTTCGAAGAACGGCGCCGTCTTCTCGAAGATCGGTGACTCGAACACCGTGAACACCAGCTTCCTCTCGTGCTTCGCCTTCGCGAACGTCGACCTCGCCGGGCGCAGCACGCTGCAGCCTGCGCTCGATTACTTCCTCACGGGCGGGTCGTTCGATCGCATGAGCCTGTCTGCCTCTGTGGGCTGGAACGCGGCTTCGCCCCTCAACGGCACGCCCTCACCCCTGCAGCAGGAACTCGACGCCGCGCAGCCCCGCTATGCCACGGTGATGTTCGGCACCAACGACGTGGGCTTCACCGACACGCACGCGTTCGGCCGCAACCTCTTCACGCTCGTCGACACGCTCACGATGCAGGGCGTGGTGCCGATCGTTTCGGCGATTCCTCCACGCGACGACACCGCGGCGATCGACGCCTGGGTGCCCCGCTACAACCTGGTGGCCCGGGGCATCGCGCAGGCGCGGCGCGTGCCATTCATCGATCTCCACCACGAGCTGCTCTCCGTGCCCGCGCACGGCCTGGGCTCTGATGGAGTGCACCTCAACGTCTACGTGCCGGGCGCCGTGCGGCCCTGCGTGCTCAACCCCGCGGGGTTGGGCTTCGGGCACAACGTGCGCAACCTGCACACGCTCGAGGGCTTGTCGCGCGCCTGGAATGCGGTGGAAGGCCGCACGGCGCCTGACGCCACCGCGCCGCGCATCGAAGGCAGCGGCATGCCCGGCGATGAAGTGCTGATCGCTTCGTTGCCCTTCGTCGACGTGCGCGACACCCGCACCGACGGTGTGGCGCGCCTCGACGCGTACCCGGGCTGCGCTTCGACCACGAACGAGAGTGGCCGCGAAGTGCTCTACCGTTTGGAGCTCAGTCAACCCACGAACGTGCGCGTGTTCGTGGTCTCGCTGGGCCGCAGCGACATCGACGTGCACCTGATGAGCGATACGAACTCGGGCCAGGCGTGCGTGGTGCGCCACGACAAATTCTTCGTCCGAAAGCTCGCCGCCGGCACGCACTACCTCTCGCTCGACACGTATCAATCGTCGGAGGGCGCGCTCGCCGGCGAGTACCTCGTCGGCGCGATCGCCGAGTAGCTCCAAACCACGCCAAATACCCAGCTGTTTCGATGGGTTGAGTGGTCAAGAGAAGGCGCTTCAACAGGTCGAAACATGGTAGACGGCTCCACGTGTTTTCGCGTGTTTGTACAGCGCGGTTTTCAAGCGAGGAATCACCCCGAGATGGACACTTCGACGCCGCAGAACGAAGCCAATAAGCCTGCTGAATACAACGCCGCCAGCATCACGGTTCTGGAGGGCCTCGAGGCCGTTCGCAAGCGGCCCGGCATGTACATCGGCGACACCTTCGTGCGCGGTCTGCACCACCTCGTCTACGAAGTGGTCGACAACTCCGTCGACGAAGCGCTCGCGGGGTTCGCGACGCAGGTCAACGTCTTCATCCACGTCGACAACTCGATCACCGTGATGGACGACGGCCGCGGCATCCCCGTCGGGCCGCACCCCACCGTGGCCGGGATGGACACGCTCGACGTGGTGATGACCAAGCTGCACGCCGGCGGCAAGTTCGAGAACTCGGCGTACAAGGTCTCAGGCGGTCTGCACGGCGTCGGCGTGAGCTGCGTGAACGCGTTGTCCGACTGGCTTCACGTCGAAGTGCAGCGCAACGGCAAGTCGTACCAGCAGAAGTATGCCCGCGGCGTTCCGCAGCAGCAGGTCGCCGAGATCGGCACCACCGACAAACGCGGCACCACGGTGTCCTTCCACCCCGACCCCACCATCTTCGAGGTGAAGGACTACGACTTCGACACGCTCTCCACGCGCCTGCGCGAGCTCGCGTTCTTGAACGCCGGCCTGCACATCACCATCACCGACGAGCGCACCGGCAAGGGCCACGACTTCAAGTTCGAAGGCGGCATCGTCAGCTTCGTCGAGTACATCAACTCGGCGAAGAAGGCGATTCACGAGAAGCCCGTCGCGCTCAAGGCCGACAAAGACCAGATTCAGGTCGAGATCGCCCTGCAGTGGAACGAGGGTTACGACGAGAAGGTCTACAGCTTCGCCAACAACATCAACACGCCCGAAGGCGGCACCCACCTGTCGGGCTTCAAGGCCGCGCTGACCCGCACCATCAACGCGTACGCCGAGCGCACCGGCCTGTGGAAAGACATCAAGGAGCAGCCCAGCGGTGAAGACGCGCGCGAAGGCCTGGCCGCCGTCATCTCGGTGAAGATTCCCCAGCCGCAGTTCGAAGGTCAGACCAAGCAGAAGCTCGGCAACTCAGAGGTCAAGGGCCTGGTCGAGAGCATCGTCAACGAGCGCCTGCAGAACTGGCTCGATGAGAACCCGCAGACGGCCAAGAAGATCGTCGGGAAGATTGGTGACGCCGCCCGCGCCCGCATCGCCGCCCGCAAGGCGCGTGAGACCGTGCGCCGCAAGGGCGTGCTCGACGGCATGTCGTTGCCCGGCAAGCTGGCTGACTGCCGCGAGAAAGACCCCGCGAAGTCAGAGCTGTACATCGTCGAAGGTGACTCGGCAGGTGGCTCGGCCAAGCAGGGCCGCGAAGCCGACTTTCAGGCCATCCTCCCCTTGCGCGGTAAGATTTTGAACGTCGAGAAGGCGCGCCTCGAGAAGATGTTGAGCAGTGAGTTGATCGTCACGTTGATCACCGCGCTGGGTACCGGCGTGCGCGCGGGCAACAACACCGAAGACTACCGGCCCGACGACATCCGCTACCACCGCATCATCTTGATGACCGACGCCGACGTCGACGGCTCGCACATCCGCACGCTGCTGCTGACGTTCTTCTTCCGTCAGATGCCGGAAATCATCGAGAAGGGGTACGTCTACATCGCGCAGCCCCCGCTCTTCAAAATCACCCGCGGCAAGAAAGAGCTGTACGTGAAGGACGAGGACGCTCGTGACGAGTACCTCCTGTCGATCGCCTCGGAGCGCACCACCATGGAGCGCGCCGACAAGACGCAAGTGTCCGGTGCCGAGTTCAAAGAGCTGCTCGCCAAGGTCATCAAGTACGAGAAGCGGCTCGAGCGCATGTCGCAGCGCAAGGACGCGCGGGTGATCGACGCGTTGATCCAGGCCACCTCGCTGACGCCCGAGATGCTCAAGGACGACGAGGCCGCGCAGGAGCAGTTCGACACCATGCTCGAGTACATCGAGACCCGGTATCCCGACCTGGTCGACTGGCTGTCGAAGAACGGCACCAAACGCACGCCCGACCCCGAACACTCGGCCAAGAAGTACGTGTTCTCGACCGAGGTCAACGGCTCGCCGCGCGACACGGTGATCGACGTGCCCTTCCTCACCTCGCCCGAGTTCCGTGAGCTGGTCACGCTCAAGGAAAGCTTCAAGATGTTCGGCGCTGCGCCCTACACGCTGCACATCGGCGATGCGGGCAACTCAGCCCACGTCGATACGCACACCGCGAACACGTACCAGGCGGTGCTCAAGTACGCGCTCGATGACGCGCAGAAGGGCGTCACCATGCAGCGGTACAAGGGTCTGGGCGAGATGAACCCCGAGCAGCTCAAAGAGACCACGATGGACCCCGCGGTCCGCACCATGTTCCAGGTCAAGGTGTCCGACGCGGTCGAAGCCGAGCGCATGTTCTCGCTCCTCATGGGTGAAGAGGTCGAGCCGCGCCGCAAGTTCATCGAAGAAAACGCGCTCAACGCCAGCCTCGACATTTGATGTCAGTCCTCCACGCGCGTTTTCTCGAGCCAGAGTCATTGCGCGAGCAGCTTCGTGCGGTGCCTGCAAAGGTGGTCGCGGCCACCTTCGACACCGGCACGCTCACCGATGAAGCGGCCGCCGCTCTGGCCACCACCATCATGCGAGGTGGTGAGCCGGGTGGGGTGCTCGACCTCGAAGGCGCTCCTGATTGGGAGCAGCGCTTTCATCTCATCGCCTCACTCGCGCTCGCCGATGACGCGCTCGCCACGCAGCTGCTCGAAGGGGGCTGGCTCGATCGCCGCGGCGTGGGTGCGTTCGCGTTCGGCTCGTTGCCGTTGCGGGTGGTCGCGCGGCAGGTGAACAAAGAGACGCTGCGTGCGGCGCGAGAAGCGGTTCAGTTCGGTTGGGAATCTGAGCTGCTCAACGTGCTCGAGAGCAGCGGCATGCGGGCCCAACGCGCTCCAGAAGAGCACCTGGTGCTGCTGCGAAAGGCAGAAGGCTCGCACTCGCATCAGCCCCCGCGGGGTGACGGCCTGCAGATCAGCACGCTGCTCAAAGAGATGCGCGCACACGGCGCGACTGACTTGACGCTCACCGTCGGCCTGCCTCCCACGCTGCACGGCGCGTTCGGCACCAGGGCGCTGGGTGACGCACCGCTCACCCCCGATGAGGTGGCTGACCTGGTGAGCCCGGTATTGCCGTCGTCACTGCTCGCCGCGCGCGGGCCGGTGGTGCACTCGGTGGCGTCCACCGAGCTGGGCCGCTTTCGTGTCACCGTCACCACCGAACGGACGTTTCGGGCGGCCACTTTTCGCGCGATGCCGGCCACCATTCCCACGCTCGATGAGCTGGGGCTTTCGCCGCTGGTCCAGGCGCCTTTGCTGGGCCTCGAGCGCGGTCTCGTGTTGCTCAGTGGTGAACCGGGGAACGGGCGCAGCACCGTGTATTCCGCGCTGCTGCAGCGCTTCGTGCAAGACGGCCGGCACGTCGCTTCTCTCGAAGAGCCGCTCGGGCTTCCGCTCGCTCCGGGGCCGGGTGCGGCGCGGCAGTCGATCCTCGGTACCGATGCCGATGCGCCTGATTTTTCCCGCGCCTCGCGCCTGCAGCCGCTCGACGTGGTGGGCTTCGATCTGGTCGACGATGCGCATGCCCTCGACCTCGCCCTCGACGCCGCGATGGATGGGCGGCTGGCCCTCTGCGTGTTCCGTTCGCCGAACGTGGCGGCTGCAGTGCACCGGGCCGGTGTGCTCGATGCACGGCACCATCGAAGGCGGCTCTCAGAGGGGTTGGCCGCGTTCGTCTATCAGCGGCTGATCGCGCTCGACGGGAAGCACGTGCTCGAGGTTGATTTTCACCTGCCTTCGATTGCGTTGCGAAGGCATCTGCGTGCGCATGAGACGCCTCCCCCGCCGGTCGTGTTCGAGGGTGACTCGCTCTAAAGAAGGAATCACCTCTTCACCACCGGGTCTCGCGGCGCGAGCACGCACGCCTCGCACCTCGAATGCGCCAGATTGTGTTCGCTCAAGAGCAGCGCGGTGCCCTCACCCGCTTCGATGCGCACCCAGACCAACCACACGCGTTTGTGCCCGTCTGCACCGACCGCCGTCGCTGCCACCCCGTAGCGGCCGGGTGCAAGCTTCGCCTGGAAGCGGCCATCGGCCTGGGTATGCGTGGTGCTCAACGGCTGCGGCAACTCACCCAGGAGGTACGAGCCATCTTCCAGGCGCCGGGCCGCCTCGTCGGCTCTCAAGGAGTCGAGGCGGGCCGTTTCGGCCTGCTGCTGCATCTCGGCCGCCCGCTTGCGCACCTCTGCGCTGGCGGCGGTCAGCAAGCGCCGCTGCACCGCCAGTTCTTTGACCGAGACCGCGCGGCGAATGACCTCGAGGCGGCGCTGGAGGATGTCGGCCCTGCTCGTCGTGACCGCTTCATTCGCGTGCCGGCTCTCTGCCAGCCACAGCTCCATGCGCGTTTTCAAGGCTTCCCGGTTGGCGGCCGCCGTCTCGTACTCGGCGCGCACCTGCGGCAACCGGGACTGAAGAAACGGCGCCAGTTGTTCTTCGGTGAGGAACATCACCTCGACCGGCTCGAGGTCGATGCCCAACTCGAGCTGCCCTTCGACGGTGCCCAGCAGCGGTGAGTTGCCTTCGAGGCACGCTCCCAGGGCCAGACCCACGGCCATTCCCACTCCGACACGCCGTGAAGTGAACGTCGTCGACACGGCCCGCGCAGCTGGCATCTCTGTGCTCATGTGCAATTCCCCCTTCAAAAGAACCGCTCGCGATGGCTGCTCCCCGCACTCGCCGTTTGGAGGGCTGAGCAACGGTCATGCCGCACTCATTTCGCTCGGACCCACCAGGTCGAGCAGGGCCGCGTTCGCGAAAGCACTGCGGGGCGTGCGCGTAAAAGTCACGCGGCCCAACGCTCAGCGTTTGATCAGGTGAACGATGGCGGGGTTCGAGCGCGCACCCTGGTCGTCCCACACCACGTAGGAGAACGCGTCGGTGCCCGAGAAGCCTTTCATGGGCGTGTAGACGATGACCCCGTTCGAGCCGATGGTGACGCGGCCGTTCTGCGGCGAGCTGACGATGCCGATGGTGCCCGGCACGATGCTGCCGTCGACGTCGAAGTCATTGGCCACCACGGTCAACTTGAGGGGCGCAATGCGCGTGAAGATGACGGAATCATTCACCGCCACCGGCGGGTCGTTGACCGACACCACCGTGATGGCCACGATGGCAGGTGCGCTCATGCGGGAGCCGTCGTTGGCCGAGTACGAGAAGACGTCGATGCCGGTGAAGTCGCGCGCAGGCGTGTAGCTGAGCGCTCCGTTGGCCCGCAGGGTCAACGTGCCGTGCGCGGTGTTGGTGACCAGGATGGCGCTCAGATCCCCCTGCGCGCGCGGTCGATCGTTGCCCAGCACGCCGGGGAACGACACCACCGCCGCCGTGTCTTCCGGCACCGAGAACGAATCGTCGTAGGCCAGCGGGGGCATGGGCTTGGTCAACGCCGCCTCGACGCCGACTGACGACACCGCCGTGAGCCCGCATACCGTGAGAACCAACACCACCGTCGACCGCTTCATGGATGCTCCTGAAAAGAGCTAGTTCGCGATCACCGGCTCGACGCGTACGCCGCCGAATGCCAGTGAGACGCGCGAGCCCGGCCTGACCGTGCTGCGCACATTGGGGAAGAGGACGAAACACGACGCGTCCTTCTGCAAGCGGATGCTGCGCCACGGGCCCAGCTCAGGGGCCTGCAGCGAGTAGCCGGTGTCGTCAGCGATGAGCCGCGGCGTGGCGTCGATCAACTGCTTCGCCTTGAGGGGGTCCACCACGGTGAAGTGCAGCTCCACCAGCCCGCCGGAGTACGTGACCGAGATGTGGTCGAGCGAAATGCCGAAGCGCCGCTCCAGCGCACGGGTCGAGATGACCGCGCCGACCGGCGGCAGCTCTTCGACGCGAGGCGAGGTCCACGGCAGGGTGAGCCCGAGGCCGAGCCCGAACACCACGAAGGCGAACACGGGGCCGGCAATCAACGACTGTCCGTGTGCTCGACCCATGAACGCCCCCCCTCAGCGGATGAGGTGAGCATTTGTCGTGCCCGCCCGAAGCGCAGGGAAGTGCAGGAGAAGAGGTCTGCGCGCGCGTCAGCCCTGCGGCATCACCTGGCCCGCGTGCACGCGGTACCACTTCGTATCGGCCCCCGCCGCGCGCGAGACCAGCGTCGCGTCGGTGGTGGTGAGCAACGTCTGCGCACCTGAGTCAGCGAGGTAGCCCATGAGGAACGCGTTCCGCTCGGGGTCGAGTTCGCTGCTCACATCATCGAGGAGCAGCAGCGGCAAAAAGCCATTCTGCTGCGCCAGGTTTTCGATCTCTGCGACCTTCCAGGCCAGCACCAGCGCGCGGCATTGCCCCTGGCTTGCGAACGCGCGGGCGGGCTTCTCACCCAGGGTGATTTCGACGTCGTCGGCGTGGGGGCCTATCGAGGTGAAGCCGCGCTCGACGTCGCGGGTGAGCCGGGCATCGAGGCGCGAAAGCATGCGTTCGGAAAGTTCAGCCTCAGAAGCGGTGGCGAACACCATGCCTTCACCGAGGTGCGAAGGCTCGTAGCTCCACTGTGCCTCGAGCGGTGAGCGGCCGATGCGTTGAAACGAAGCCCGCGCCCGTTCGACGAGCGCGATCATCAGCGCCCGCCTTCGCACCCACAAGCGCGCGCCCAGCCGGGCCAGCGTCACGTCCCACGCCTGGAGGTGGCTCATCGGCGCGCGATCCTTCAGCAGCTTGTTGCGGCTCTTGAGCGCGCGCACGTACTCGCGGCTCTCATCGAGATAGGCGGGCACCACGTTGAACACGCTGCGATCGAGGAAGGCGCGACGCCCATCAGGGCCGCCTTTGACCACCGCGAGATCGTCGGGTGTGAAGGCCACCACCGAGACGCCGCCGAAGTATGAATCGAGCGCCTGGGCGCGTTTGCCGTCGACGAACGCCGTGCGCCCCCCGGGGATGATCTCGACCGAGATCTCTCTTTGGGCGCCTGCAATGAGGAAGCGCCCGGTGACCCTTGCACTGGGCTGACCGAAACGAATGAGCTCGCTCAGCTTGTTGGCGCGCAGCGGCTTGAGCGTCGCCAGCAGGTAGAGCCCCTCGAGCAGGTTGGTCTTGCCCTGGCCGTTCTCGCCCACCGCGATGGTGGCGTGGGGCGAGGGCTCGAGCGACACCGACTCGAGGTTCCGAAAACGTTCGTACGCAAGAGAGAGGAGCTTCACCTCGACATCACTTCCGCAGGTGGCGCGCGACTTCGCGCACTTCGTCATCGGTGAAGAGCAGCACCTGGTGGCG
>JAYTAT010000344.1:0-4461 GCA_043737315.1 Archangium sp. | reverse complement strand
CCGCGTGGCCCCGACCTGACCAGGCGCGGACTTTTCAGAGTTTGACGCGCACGAGGGTGAGCGGCTTGGTGACGCCCTTCACCCGGGCCTGAAACGGCTCAGAGACCTTCAGCCCTGCGCGCAATTCGAGATCGAGGCGAGCCAGCGCATCGGCCTCGAGCACCACTTCGCCCGAGTCAGCCAGACCCTGCAGGCGCGCGGCGACGTTGACGGTCTGACCAAAGAAGTCGAGCAGGCCGTTCGCGGTGACCACGTAACAAGGGCCCCCGTGGATCCCCAATTTGATCTGGGTCGCCTCAGCGTGGGTGGTCTTCTTGCGGAACTCGTCGAAGGCGGCCAGACACGCAAAGGCGGCGCGCGCGCACGTGGCGTCGTCGACGAACGCGGCCATCACCGCGTCACCCATCGTCTTGACCACCGTGCCGCCCGCGGCCGTCACCGCGCTGCGCAGCACGTCGAAGTGATCATCGACGAAGCGGAAGGCGGCGGCGTCACCCACGCTCGCGTACAGCGCGGTCGAGCCGGTGAGGTCGGTGAAGAGCAGCGAGACGCGGGAGACCTTGAGCGGCGTGCCGCGCTTGAGCAGGTCTTTCGAGAACAACGCGCGGAACTCGGTGACGGTGGTCAGGTAGTACGCGGTGACGGCGCGCGAGGCGTACTCCTGCCGTTCGACCTTGAGGTGCCGCGGGTCGCCCGACTGGTTGATCACGTGCAGCGTGCCCCACGGCGCGAGCGCGACGCTGGCGGGCGTGAAGCCGTCTTTCCCGATGGTGATGGTGGCCTGGGTGGGGCCGTTCATCTCGACGTCGAGGCGCGCGCGAGAACCGCCTCGGACGAACAGGCCGTACTGCCCGGGCTGCGGCGGCGCGAGCACCACCTTGGGCTCGTTGACGGGCAGGTTGACCTGCACCAGCACGTGCGGCGTCCGCGCGGGCCCGGCGGCGCAGAACATGAGCGGCGGTACTTCCCGCACGCCGGTCGCGGGCCGAAAACCCGCTTCGACCGCGCGGTCGAGCTCCGCTTCGAAGCTGATGTCGCACTGGTTGCAGTGACCTTCGGCCGAGATGTCTTGCAGCGCGGGCACTTCGGCCGCCGAGGTGCGGCAGCTGGGGCAGACCAGAGACCAACGCATCTCCATCAGGCCCGCGGGCACGGAGTTCAAGAAGGCGATCAACACCTCGCGGCGATCTTCACCCCAGAGCTCAGCCAGCTCGAAGGGCCTGAACTTCACGCAGTCGGCGTCAGACGAATCTTCGACCAGCGTGCGCAGACGCTTGAGCAACCCTTCGCGTACCCCCAACCGCCCCATCTCGGCGAGCGCGGCCTCGAGCGGGCCGATGTTCACCCGGGTGCGCGGGCCCAGAAACGGGCTCGGTGCGCCGCTGGCAAGATGTTGATTGATCTCGGCGGCCAGCGAGCCGAAGCCACTCGCGTTCTGCTTGAGGTTGATCCACACCACCGGCCGCAACACGAGCGAGCGCGGCAGGGCCTCGAGGCGCACGTGGAGCAACGAGCCGCCGTCAGAAGGCTCCATGCGCCAGCTCGCCGCGAGCCACTCGATGGGGCCGCCTTGAAAGTCGCGCCGCACCGACAGGCCGCGCGTCCACGTCCACTCCCAGGGTTGTTCTTCGTAGCGGGTGTTGAAACCCCCCAGCTTCGTCTCACCCACCACCCGGGCCGCGGTGCGGGCCGACTCGTTGAGCGGGGTGTACTTCACGCCGCTCAGACCCAGGCGCCGGTTCATTCGGTCGGTGTCCGCGATGAAGGGCCACACCAACTCGGGCGCCGCATTCATCGGAAACGTTGCTTCCACCATCACCGGCTGCATTGAGCGGACGAACCTACCGCGCGAGGTGCGATGTGGCGAAGAACAGGCTCGTGAAGCTTCATTCAGGTTGAGCGACTCGAGTGCGCCCGCCGACTGTAAATGCGATTCACACAGGCGCCCGGGGCAAGGCGCACCGTTGTTCCGAGAACTGAGCACCTACTCGCCCCGGAGATTCCCATGACCTGCATCGCCGCCGCGCCGCTGCCCCCGCGCACTCAGAAGAAGCTCGAGAACATCGCCTTGAAGCTGACGAAGGCGAAGAACGGCAAGGTCCTCCAGCAGGTCGGTAAGAAGCCGCCGCTCGGCGAGATCAAGCGCCACATCCACAACATGAACGTCGCCAGGGGTCTGAAGGGCGCGATTCAGGACCAGCTCAAGCTGGTGCGTTTCGGAGCACCCCTGAGCAAGGCCGACGCCCCGCGTCCGGGCAAGAACGGCGAGCTCGTCGCGCCCAACGGTGACCCGTTGATCCGCGTGAAGCTGTCGGAAGACAGCGGCATCCCCGGCGAAAGCCGGTACGCGCTCGTGAACCCCAGGACCAACGAGTACTACGTGCAGACCAACGGCGGCGGCTTCACGCACCCCACCACCTACAACGGCCCCCTCAGCCTGCCGAAGGGCGCGCGCTTCCAGGGCGACAAGTTCACCCCCGCCGACCTCAAGAACTTCGAGAAGCTGGCCAACGCGACCACGCTGCCCACGCTCAAGGACCTGGTGAAGGCGTTCGAGAAGTTCGAGAGCCAGCTGAAATTCGGCCAGCCCGCGCCTGACCCGAAGAACGTTCTTTCGCAGACGGTGATCAAGAGCCAGCACCCGTTCACGTACTACGCGGTGCGCCTCAAGGATGATCCGAACCACGTGGTGATCAAGCAGGTGCTCACGGGCGGCTTCGTGCCGGCGCAGCCTGGCTCAGGTACGTACTCGCAGCCCATCTTGGTTGGCTGAGCCTGCCCACTTGGTGCTGGCCCCCGAGCTGAGGGTCAGCAGAATACGGGCGTATGAACGTCCTCGTCATCAACTCGGGCAGCTCGAGCGTGAAGTACCAGGTGATCGACACGGCCAACGCCACCGTGCTGCATGAGGGCCTCGTCGAGCGGCTCGGTCAAGGCACCACACACGCTGATGCACTGGCGCAGGTCATCGTCGCCACGAAGGCGTTCTCCATCGCGGCGGTGGGGCATCGCGTGGTGCACGGCGGTGAGAAGTTCGTCGACGCCGCGCGCATCGATGACGAGGTCGAAGAGCAGATCGAAGCGTGTGTGCCTCTCGCGCCGCTGCACAACCCGGCCAACCTCACCGGCATTCGTCTGATGCGTTCGGCGTTACCCGGTGTGCCGCAGGTCGCGGTGTTCGACACCGCCTTCCACGCACGCATGCCCCGCCGGGCGCGCACCTACGCGATCGATCAAGACGTGGCGCAGAAACACGGCATTCGCCGCTACGGCTTTCACGGCACCTCGCACGCCTACGTCGCGCACCTCGCGGCGAAGCACCTCAAGCGGCCGCTCAATGAACTTCGGCTGGTCACCCTGCACCTGGGCAACGGCGCCTCGGCGTGCGCGGTGGAGCTGGGTCACTCGACCGAGACCAGCATGGGCCTGACCCCCCTCGAGGGCCTGGTGATGGGCACGCGCTCGGGTGACCTCGATGCAGGCGTGGTGCTCGCGCTGCTCCGCTCGGGTGAGTTCGACGTGAAGGGCATCGACACGCTGCTCCACTCGAAGTCGGGGCTCACCGGTCTGTCGGGCGTGGGAAATGATCTGCGCGACATCGAGCAGCGCGCGAGTGATGGGGATGATCGCTGCCGCCTGGCGGTCGCCGTCTTCGCGCATCGGGTGCGCAAATACATCGGGGCCTACGCGGCTTCCATGGGCGGGCTCGACGCGGTCGTGCTCACCGGCGGCATCGGCGAGAACGCAGTGGCCATGCGCCGGCGTATTTTGCAGCGGCTCGATTTCCTGGGCCTGGTGCTCGACGAAGATGCGAACACCGACACGAAGGTCAGCCGCGAGAAGCCGGTGTGCACCATCTCTGCCGAATTCTCACGCGTGGCGGCGCTGGTGGTGAAGACCGACGAGGCGCTTTCCATCGCGAAGCAGACCGCGGCGCTGGTGGCTGATCGTTCGGCGGTGAAGAACCCGAGGCCCATTCCGGTGGCGATCTCTGCGCGGCACCTGCACCTCGATGCGGCGACGTTTGCGCTGCTGTTCGGGCCTGACGCCACGCCCACCCGGCTGCGCGACATCTCTCAGCCCGGCCAGTACGCGTGTGAAGAGAAGGTGAACGTCATCGGCCCGCGCAACCGCATCGATGGTGTTCGGCTGCTGGGTCCGCTCAGGCCTGCGTGCCAGGTCGAGGTGAGCCGCACCGATGAGTTCCTCCTCGGCGTCGATGCGCCGATTCGTGACTCAGGCAAGACGCTCGGGAGCGCACCCATCACCCTCGAGGGGCCCCGGGGCACCGTGCACCTGAAGGAGGGCCTGATCTGCGCCAAGCGGCACATTCACATGACGCCGGAAGACGCGGCGGCCTACGGCGTGGTGAATGGCGATGAGGTCGAGGTGGCGATCGCAGGTGGGCCGCGGCCGCTGGTGTTCGGTGACGTGCTGGTGCGCGTGAGCTCGAAGCACAAG
>JAYTAT010000343.1:0-1706 GCA_043737315.1 Archangium sp. | reverse complement strand
CGAGCGCTTCTTTGGTCACCTCTTCGTGCGTCACCGTCTTGATGACGTCGGGGCCGGTGATGAACATGTACGAGCTGGCCTTGGTCATCAGGATGAAGTCGGTGATGGCCGGCGAGTAGACCGCGCCGCCTGCGCAGGGCCCGAGGATCAACGAGAGCTGCGGCACCACGCCTGAGGCGAGCGTGTTGCGCAGGAAGATGTCGGCGTACCCCGCGAGCGACTCGACGCCTTCCTGAATGCGCGCACCGCCCGAGTCGTTGAGGCCGATGATCGGCGCGCCCACGCGGGTGGCCAGATCCATCACCTTGCAGATCTTCTGTGCGTACGCACCCGAGAGGCTGCCGCCGAAGACGGTGAAGTCTTGCGCGAACACGAAGACCTGACGGCCCTCGATGTTGCCGTAGCCGGTGACCACGCCGTCGCCGGGGATCTTCTTGTCGGCCATGCCGAAGTCGGTCGCGCGGTGGGTGACGAACTTGTCGAGCTCCATGAAGGTGCCCGGGTCGAGCAGCAGGTCGATGCGCTCGCGCGCGGTGAGCTTGCCGTCTTTGTGCTGCTTGGCGATGCGGTCCGCGCCGCCGCCGAGCTCTGCCTGCTCTTCGAGTTTCTTGAGTCGTGCGCGGCGTGGATCGTTGTCGAGGAGGTCAGTCATGGCGCGAGCGACGTACCAGACCCCGCGCCGCTTGGCTCAGGCGATCAACCGCGCCAGCCCGCCGGCCGTCAGTCCGATCGCAGCGCCCGCCATCACGTCGAGCGGGTAGTGCACGCCGAGGTAGACGCGCGAGAAACCCACCAGCCCAGCGAAGGCGGAAGCGAGCAAGCCCAACCCGCTGCCTTCACCGGCCCACGCCACCGCGAGCGCGACCGAAGCGGCGGTGTGCCCCGAGGGGAAGGAGAACGCGTCGGGGTTCTGCACCAGCGCGGTGAAGCCCAGAATGCCGGCGTTGGGCCGGCGGCGTTTCGAGAGCCGCTTCACCAGCTGCGCGATCATCGCCGCACCGCCCGACGAGAGCAGCAACATCAAGCCGAGGTGCCGGGTCTGCGTGGTTCCAGCCAGAACCAGCACGAGCCCCAGAAAGGTGAGGCTCTGTGCGTCTCCCAGATGCGTCACGCCGCGCAGCGCCCGCGTCATCAGGGGCCGTTGCAGTCTGCTGATCGCGACCAACACCGCTTCATCCCACGCCAGCACTCGTCGAAGCTTTTCCACGGCGCAGGTTGTCTCGAACTTTCGAGGCAGCGTGATGGAGCCTGCGCAACGATTGGGTCACCCCCGCATTTCAGGGCACGCCGGCATCGGTCGCGAACTTCGCCGCGTCGAGTTGCCACACCAGCCTCGAGCTGTGCTGCCCACCCGCGGCCGAGTCGATGAACCCCCTGACCTTTTCAGAGGCCAGCAGCAGAGGACCCAACTCAGTGCCTGCCGCCACCAGGCCTGCGAGCTCAGGCGCCTGCACGGCCTCGAGCAACGGCACCTGCTGAAGCCCACGCGCGACGAGCTTCGGGTCGACCTCGAACTCCACCCCGTGGGCCTGCTTGCCAGCCGCGGTGGCCAACGCCGCCACCGCGCGTGAACGCACCTCGGCGTCATTGGCGACCACCAGGAGCGTTCCCACCAGCGACACCGTCAGCGTTCCTTCTCTGAAGACCAGCGCCTTCGGATCGAGCCGAATGATCATCGCCTCGACGGCGACCGGATCAGTCACCTC
>JAYTAT010000342.1:0-10910 GCA_043737315.1 Archangium sp. | reverse complement strand
GCCAACGTGAACCAAGAGAACGCCCGAGAACCCTGTACTATTCGGCTCATGGCTTCCGACGTAATCATCCTCTTCGGGGGCGGCTCGAGCGAGCGGCTGGTCTCCGTCGCCTCAGCGCAGAACCTGAGCACCCACCTGCCCGGGGCAGCGTGCTGGTTCATCGACCCTTCGGGTGCCGTATTCGAGGTCGAGCGCTCGGTGCTCGCCGCGCACGCAAACCCGTTCGAAAAGCAGTTCGTACCCGGTGGCACCGAGTCGTTCCCGTCGCTGGCGGCTGCGCTCGATGCACCCAGCGCCCAGGGCCCGACCTTCTTCCTCGCGCTGCACGGCGGCGATGGAGAGAACGGCGTCACGCAGCGACTGCTCGAGGCGCGGGGCCTCGCGTTCACCGGCTCGGGCAGCAAGGCGAGCGCTGACGCGTTCGACAAGGCAAAGACCAAGCAGCTTGCTTCAGCGCAGGGCGCGAAGGTGGCCGAGGCGCGCATTCTTCCTCCGATGAACGTCGGGCAGGCTAAGGCCGCGTTGACCGAGCTGCTCGCCTTGAACTCACGCTGGGTGCTCAAGCCGCAAGCCGATGGCTCGAGTCACGGTCTCATTCACCTGCGCAACGCAGCGCAGCTCGAGGCCTCCGCCGAGGCGCTCGCTGGTTTCAAGCTGCACTACCTGGCCGAGGTCTTCATCGAAGGCCGTGAGCTGACGGTGGGCGTGATCGACGACGAAGGCGGCGCGGCCGCGCTGCCGGTCTCTGAAGTACGGCTGATTCCCGGTGGTGCGTTCGACTATGCGGGCAAGTACCTGGGCCGCGGCACGGAAGAGATCACCCCGGCCGAGCTGACCCCCGAAGAGTCGAAAGCAGCACAGGCGCTGGCGGTGCTCACGCATCGTGCGCTGGGGTGTCAGGGGTATTCGCGCACCGACATGATTCTCACGCCCAGCGGTCTGGTGCTGCTCGAGATCAACACCCTGCCCGGCCTGACGAAGGCCTCGTTCATTCCGCAGCAACTGGCAGCAGCGGGCCGTGACGTGAAGGCGTTTCTCGCGCGCCAGCTGCAGCTCGCATGCAGCCGCCGCGACGGAGGGCGCTGAAAAGCGGCCATGTCTGATCCCGGGCGCAGCACCGTCAAGATGCCGATGCCCGAGCAGATCATCGCGGGCCGGTATCGCATCATCTCGCGCCTGGGCAGCGGCGGCATGGGCATGGTTTTTCTCGCCGAGCAGCTGGGCGTGGGGACCAAGGTCGCCCTCAAGTTCCTCGACCCAGAGCCCTCGACCGACGAGACCCGCGCGACCCGCTTTCTGCGCGAGGCGAAGGTGGCGCTCCAGGTGCAGCACCCCGGCGCCACGCAGATTCTCGATCTGGGCCGTGACGAGGCGATGCGGTTGTTCATTTGCTTCGAGCTGGTCGAGGGTGAAGACCTGCGCGAGCTGATAAAGCGAGAAGGTCGGCTGCGCTATGGCGAGGCAAAGTCCATCTGCGTTCAAGTGGCGCAGGTGCTCGCCTTCGCACACGAACGCGGCATCGTTCATCGCGACGTGAAGCCAGAGAATCTTCGGGTGCGTCGCGACCTCGGCGGCACCCACGTGAAGGTGCTCGACTTCGGAATTGCCCGGCTGCTGAAAGACACCGACGTGCGTCTGACGGGTGAAGGCATGCTCGCGGGTACGCCGCGCTACATGGCACCCGAGCAGGTGAAAGACGAAGCCATCGATGGGCGCATCGATCAATACGCCCTGGGGCTGGTGCTCTTCGAGATGCTCACCGGCGCGGTGGCGATCGGCGGCAAGAACATCACGCAGATTCTGATGCACCAGATCAATACGTTGATAGCGCCGCTGGCGTGGGTCGATCCACGACTGGCGCACCCGGCGATCGATGCGTTCATCGCGAAGGCGTGCGCGAAAGATCCAGCAGATCG
Source organism: Archangium sp. (assembly GCA_043737315.1). Classification (GTDB taxonomy): domain Bacteria; phylum Myxococcota; class Myxococcia; order Myxococcales; family Myxococcaceae; genus Archangium_A. Next base: position 8,994 of record JAYTAT010000342.1, on the reverse strand, counting down.
CTTCGCGTCGATGGCCGACTTCGTGGCCGGGCTGCAGGCGGTGCAGGTGGATGAGCGGGCCTGGCCTGAGCCCAAGGCGCCTCCGGCCAACCCGGGCAGCAGCACCGCGCAGACGCGAAATGGCGCACCGGTCGCCGCCTCGCGTGAGGGTGAGAGTGACACGTTGGTTCAGGTGCCCGTGCAGACGCAGCAGGAGCGGCGGCTCGAGGTGCCCACCGAACCCGATCGGGAGCCCGTCGCGCGCAGGACCGAGGCCCCGCGCAGCACGGATCCTGATCAGCTCAGGCAGAACGCCAAGGTGGCTCAGCCAGCACTCGAGGTGCCCACTGATCCCGAGCGGCCGATGGTGTCTTTTCAGCGGCAGACCCTGCCTCCCCGGCGTGAGGCTTCGCGGCACAAAGGGGTCGGGGTGGTGGTTCCGCAGCGGCCCCGCAGATGGGTGCTGGGTGTGCTGCTCGTGGTCCTCACCGTGGGTAGCGCAGCCGCGTGGTGGTTCACGCACCGGTAGGGTGCACCTCGCCCTTCGCGAGCGGGAACGGCACTTGCTCTGTGCTGCCGCGTGTTCGCCAACGACTTACCCCTGAGGCAGGAGGAGGAACACGCGGCCCCCATGGATCAGACACTTGCCCTGTTGGGTGAGTCATTCCGGGTCGACCTGGTGAGCTTCGAGCGTGACTCCGGCCAGACCCGTTGGGTATCAACCGACCTCCCCGCCGCGCGCCTTCCGGTGATCCATCACCCCGAGCTGATCAACGACGCACGCACCGCGCTCCATCACGCCCGCCACCCGCTCGTCACCGCGGGGCTCACCTCACTGCTCGCCCTGCCCCTGTCGGGCGGCACGCTGTGGCTGGGCACGTTCCGGCCGAACGCCTTCGACGAACGTTCGCACAAGCAGCTCGCCCGCTGGGGTCAGCTGGTCGACAAGGTGCTCGCCCCCGAAGACGACACGCTCGCCTACCGCCGCTTCATCGCGATGATGGCTGCCCCCGCGATGTACCTGAACGCCGGTCGCCTCTTCCTGAACCGCGCGGCTGAGACGTTGACAGGCTACCGCGCCGACGAGGTGCCCACGCTCGATGTCTGGTTCGAACGGCTCTACGAACACGACGCAGCCACCGTGCGTGCGATGTACGAGCTCGATCGCCAGCATCACTTCGGCACCACCCGGGTCATCACCCTGCGCCGCAAGGATGGCTCGGAGCGGCTGGTCGAGTTCGCCACCCGCCGCGAAGGCGTGCACGAGATGTGGCTGCTGAGCGACGTCACCGAACGGGTCGCCAGCCAGGAACGGTTTCGCGTGTTGTTCGAGCAGAGCAGCACCGCGCTCTCGCTGTACGACGAGCAGGGGTTGATCGACTGCAACCCCGCGGCGGTCGCGCTGCTGGGGTACACCGCCAGGGCCGACGTGCTCCACAAGCAGCCCGCTGAGCTGTCGCCGCTGACGCAGCCCGATGGTCTGGCCTCTGCCGCCAAGCTCGCGCGCATGGAGAACATCGCGCTGACGCAAGGCAGCCATCGCTTCGACTGGGCCTACCGCACGGTGGCCGGCCCCGACGCCCAAGTCGAAGTGACGCTCACGCCGCTGACGCTGGGAATGCGGCGCGTCTTGCTGGCCGAGTGGCACGACATCAGCGAACGCCTCCGTTACGAACACGGGCTCGAGATCGCGCGTGACTCGGCGCTCGCGTACGCCCGGGCCCGCAGCGATTTCCTCGCCACGATGTCGCACGAGATTCGCACGCCGATGAACGGGGTCATCGGCATGACCCAGCTGCTCGCCGAGACCGTGCTGTCGGAGCAACAGCGTGAGTACGTCGACACCGTGCGAGCGTGTGGCGAAGGGCTGCTCGCGTTGATCAACGACATCCTCGACTTCTCCAAGCTCGAAGCGGGCAAGGTGCAGCTCGAGTCGATCCCCTTCTCCGTGCGAGAACTCGCCGAAGACGCGGCCTCGGTCGTCGCGCCGCAGGCCCATTGCAAACAGCTCGAGCTGACCTGCCGCATCGCAGGCGACGTGCCCGCCGTGGCCTGGGGTGACCCCACGCGGCTGCGACAGGTGCTGCTCAACCTGCTTTCCAACGCTGTGAAGTTTACCGTCGCGGGCGCGGTCGAGATGCAGGTGACCTGCCTGCCCCACGAGACGGATGGCAACGTGCAGCTGGTGCTCTCGGTCAAAGACTCAGGCATCGGCATCGCACCCGAGGCGCTCCCTCGTTTGTTCACCGCCTTCAGCCAGGAAGACGGCAGCACCACGCGCCGCTTCGGTGGCTCGGGGCTGGGCCTGGTCATCTGCAAAGGCCTCACGGCCTTGATGCACGGCGCGCTCGAGGTGGAGTCCTGCCCGAGCGGCAGCACCTTCCAGGTCAAGCTGCCACTGCGCGTGCACACCGCCGCCCTGGCGAGACCGAAACTCACGGGCCGCAAGGTGGCGGTGCTGGAACACCGGGCCAGCAGCCGGGCGGCGCTCGTCGCGCAGTTGATGGCCACGGGCCTCGTGGTCTCCACGCCCGAAGATGAACACGGCGTGGGGGACGTCGAGGTGGTGCTGGTCGATCAAGGTTTCGGTGGCGACACGGGTGCAGAGATCGCCGCGCGGCTGACGGCCCAGGGCAGACAGGTCGGGTTGCTGCGAAGGCTCGATGGCTCGCACGTGGAAGAAGAAGGGCTCGCGTTCGTATTGCCCACCCCGGTGCGCGAGTACCGGCTCAATCTTCAGCTCGAGCGGCTGCTCCTCAGGCGGCAGCCGGTCACCGCGGGCGTGCGCGAGCACCGCCAGTTCAAGGCCCACGTGTTGGTGGCCGAAGACAATCGGGTCAATCAGCGGGTGGTGCGCGGGCTTCTCGAAAAGCTCGGTTGCACCGTGACGATCGCCGGCGATGGCGTTCAAGCCGTGGATTCAGTGGCGCAAGGCCACTTCGACCTGGTGTTGATGGACTGCCAGATGCCTGAGCTCGACGGCTTCGGGGCCACCCAGAAGATTCGCGCCCGGCAGCTGACACACCTGCCCATCATCGCGTTGACCGCCAGCGCCATGGATGGCGATCGCGAACGGTGTCTGGCCGCAGGCATGGATGAGTTCCTCAAGAAGCCGGTGCGGCTGGAAGAGCTCGAGCGCGCGTTGGCGCAGTGGCTTTGAGCGCACCGCGTTCGTGAGATGGTGCGCGCATGACGCTCGCGGCCGTTCAGCTGGAAGCAGACAAGAAGAGGCTCGGGCGGTCCCCGTCATTGCTGCGCCGCAAGTGGGAGCGCATGGCGGCATCACCCTTCGCGTTCTTGCGAGGGGCTTCGGCGCTGTGGGCCGAGGCGCTCAAGCTCGAGCCCGCGTTGCTGCGCGGTTTGCCGGGCAGCGGCACGCTGGTGGGCGACCTGCACCTCGAGAACATCGGCACCTTCCGCACGGCGCGCGGCGTGACGCTGCACGTGAACGACTTCGACGAGACGTTCGAGGGCCCGTGGAGCTTCGACGTGGCGCGGTTGCTCACCTCGACGTTGCTGGCGCGCCCTGAGCTGCAGTGCACCGGTCTCGAGGTCATCGCGCTCGCCGAGCAGCTGCTCGACGGTCACGCGGCGGGCGTCGCGGGCGCCACGGCAAGGTTGCCCACCACGCTCATGCGCACGGTGAAGGCGGCGGCGGGGAAGCCCGATGAGAAGCTGCTCGCCAGGAGACTGGAGACCCCTGAGCGCCTGGTGCGCGACGAAAAGAATCCGCAGGCGCCGGCGTGGTGTGTGCCGTTGGTGAAGCACGCGTTGAAGGCATGGAGCCAGGCCACCGGGCAGACCGAGCCGGTCTCGTTGGTCGACCTCACGCGGCGGGTCGCGGGCACCGGGAGCCTGGGCGTGGAGCGGCTGATGGCGTTGGTGAAGGTGGGCCCCGTGTCGCGTCTGCTCGAGCTCAAAGAGGTGCGCGGGAGCAGCTTTGGCGAGCTGCAGGCCAATGCGACGTCACTGCTCGCGGCCTGGGGGAAGTGCCTGCCCCGTCCTCCCCTGGAAGTGGCGGCGGCGGCGCTCGGCGCGATTCCCATCATCGTGCGGCCCTTGTTCGCGTCAGACGACAAGCTCTCCGTCGAAGACTTCGATCGCCTGGCGCTGCCTCAAACGGTGCGGGCGATCGGCGTGATGGCGGGTGAGGTGCATCGCCGCGGCGCGAAGACGATGGGCAAGTGGAACGCAGCGCACCGGCGCATGTTGATGGACAGGGCCGCGCACCTGGCGGGGCTGCACGAGCAGGCGTTCGTCGCGTTCTGCCAGGGCGTGCATGAACACTTCGCCTTGCGCTGAGCCTCGTACCGCTTACGGCTCAGAGCGCCAGCCGCCACCCAGCGACTGGTAGATGTTGACCATCGAGAGCGCCAACCGCTTCTTGGTGTCGATCAACTCCAGCTGCGCGTCGAGCGAATCACGGCGGGTGAGCAGCACCTCCATGTAGTCGGCGCGGGCCGACTGGAAGAGCGTCGCCGAGATCTCCACCGACTGGGCCAACGTATCGACCTGCTGCAGCTGAAGGTCGTAGCTCTTCTGCAAATTCTCGTACCGAATGAGCTGGTTTGCGACATCGGTGAACGCCTGCAGCAACGTGCGTTCGTACATGAACACCGACTGAATCTGCCGCGCGTTGGCCGTTCGATACTGCGCCTCGATGCCCGCACGATTGAGCAAGGGCGCGGTCAGGTTACCCGCGAGGTTGTAGAGCAACGACTCGGGCGTGTTCACCAGATGGGTGATGTTGAACGACTGAAACCCGAGCGAAGCCTCGATGCTCAGCGAAGGATAGAAGCGCGCGCGCGCAACGGAGACATCCAACTTCGAGGCCTCCAATTCCAACTCTGCCTGGCGAACGTCGGGGCGATTGCTGAGCAACTCCGAGGGCACCCCCGACTCGAGCATCGTGGGCAGTGGGGCGGTCAACACATTGGCTGAACGCGCGACCTTCTGCGGGTACCGGCCGACGAGGAAGTTGATGCGGTTCTCGGCCTGCACCCGCTCTTGCTGAAGATCGAAGAGGCGGCTGCGGTTCTTGAGCACCTCCGCTTCGAACCGTTGCACGGCGAGCTGCGTCACGCGGGCCGCCTGCTTTTCAGCGCGTACCACCTCGAGTGCGTCGCCTTGAATCTTGATGTTCCGATTGAGCACCTCGAGCTCGGTATCGAGCGCGACCAGCTCGAAGTAGGAGCGCGCGATCTCAGCGACCAGCTGGGTGACCACGAAGTTCTGCCCTTCGCGGGTGGCCTGAAAACGAAAGTCGGCTGCGCTGGCGGCGTTTCGCAACTTGCCCCAGAGGTCGATTTCCCAGGACGCCGTGAGGCCGAAGCCGAAGTTGCCGAGGTGCTCGGGGACGCCGTTGACGCGGTCAGAGACCCCCTGGCTGGTCAAGCCGCCGACCTTCTCGATACCCGAGCCGAGGCCCGCACCGACGCGAGGCCAGTATTCGCCGCGGCGGGCCGAGACCTCGGCTTGCGCGATGATCACCTCTTGAATGCGCAAGTTGAGTTCCTGGTTGTTCTTCAACGCCAGCCCGATCAGATCTTGCAGGTCTTGCGCGGTGAAGAAGTCTTTCCAGTTCTTGCGGCCGACGTTCAATTCAGGTGCGCCCGCGTCGGCGTCATCGCCTTGACGAAAGCTCCTGGGCACCGCCTTGCTGACCTCTCGCGAGGGGTTCTCGAGCAGCGTGGGAATACAGCCCGTCAGCAGCACCAGCGCAGCGCCCGCAAGCCAGACCCGCAGCCGCTCACACATGACGCGACACCTCTTCTGCGAGCGACTCATCTTCTTCATTTTTAATCAGGGTCTTGCCCGCCGCGATGGTGCCGAAGATGAAGTACAGGCCAGGCACGATGATGACGCCGAAGAGAGCGCCAAAGAGCATGCCGCCCAGCGCCGAGGCGCCGATGGTGCGGTTGCCGATCGCGCCGGGGCCGGTGGCCAACGCGAGCGGAATGAGACCCGCGATGAAGGCGAACGAGGTCATCAGAATCGGGCGAAACCGAACCCTCGCGCCTTCGATCGCAGCCTCGAGCACCGACGTTCCGAGGTGGTGCTTCTGCACCGCGAACTCGACGATGAGCACCGCGTTCTTGCCGAGCAGGCCGACCAGCATCACCAGCCCGAGCTGCGCGTAGATGTCATTCGCGAGCCCCATGCCCTTGAGCATCAGGAACGAACCGAAGATGCCGGGGGGCAACGAGAGCAACACCGCGAACGGCAAAATGAAGCTCTCGTACTGCGCGGCGAGCACCAGGTAGACGAACGCGATCACGACCAGGAAGATGCCGATGGCTTCGTTGCCACGCTTGGCTTCGTCGAAAGAGAGACCTTCCCAGGCGATGTCATAGCCGTGCGGAAGGGTCGCAGCGGCCACCTCTTTCACGGCTGCAATCGCGGCGCCCGACGTGAAGCCCTTGGCCGGCTCTCCACGAATCGCCGACGAGTTGTACAGGTTGTACCGGGTGATTTCGTTGGGGCCCTGCGTCTTCTTCATCGTCATGAACGCCGAGTACGGCACCATCTCGTCGCGCTCGTTCTTGATGTACATGTTCAAGACGTCCGACGGCAGCCGGCGGTACTCGGGCGCTGCCTGCACGTAGACCTTGAAGAAGTTGCCGAAGCGAATGAAGCCCTGCTCGTAGGTAGAGCCGATCAAGATGTCGAGGTTCGCCATGGCCTTCTTGATCGACACGCCCTTCTGCATCGCCAGCGAGGGGTCGACGATCAACTCGTACTGCGGATAGTTCGCGGCAAAGAACGTGAAGAGGCCGGTGAGCTCTTTGCGCTTGCGCAACGCGTCCATGAACTCCCGGTTGACGCGATCGAACTCCTGGTAGTCAGTGCTGTTCTGCTTGTCCAACATGCGCAGTGAGAAGCCGCCGGCCGCGCCGTAGCCGGGCACCGCGGGGGGCTGGAAGAACTCGACGATGGCCCCGATGTCTTTCGCCTTTTCTTCGAGCTCTTCGATGATCTGCGTGACGTTGTGAGCGCGCTCACCCCACGGCTTCAAGTTGATGAGGCAGGTCCCTGCGTTCGAGCCGCGGCCCTCGGTGAGCACCTCGTACCCCGCCAGCGACGAGACCGAGGCCACGCCTTCGACCTGCTGGGCGACGTGCTGCAGCTCGCGCGAGACGTCGTTGGTGCGCTCGAGCGTGGTGCCGGGCGGCGTCTGCACGATCGCGTAGATCATGCCCTGGTCTTCGTTGGGCACGAACCCGGCGGGGAGCACCTCGTTGACCGCGAGGGTACCGAATGAGAACGCAGCCAGGATGCCGAAGGTCACCAGGCGCCGGTTGACGATCAACCGCAGCAGCTTCACGTACCAGACCGTGGTGTTGTCAAAGACCTTGTTGAAGCCGCCCAGAAAGATGCTCACCGGCGTGCGCCGCTTCGGCTTGCCGTGCGTGTTCTTGAGAATCATCGCGCACAACACCGGCGTCAGGGTCAGCGCGACGACGCCCGACAACACGATCGCCGACGCCATGGTGATGGCGAACTGGCGGTAGAAGACCCCGACCGGCCCCCCCATGAATGCGACCGGCACGAACACCGCGGTCATCAGCAAGGTGATGGCGATGACGGCGCCGCTGATCTCGCCGAGCACCTTCTGCACGGCCGCGTAGGGCGAGATGTTCTCTTCGGCCATCTTGGCGTGCACGGCCTCGACCACGACGATGGCATCGTCGACGACCACGCCGATCGCCATCACCAACGCGAAGAGCGTGATGAGGTTGATGCTCAGGTCGAAGGCCTGCATGAAGACGAAGGCGCCGATCAGCGACACGGGAACGGCGATGGTGGGGATGAGCGTCGAGCGCCAGTCGCCCAGGAAGATGAAGACCACCAGCGCGACGAGAATGAAGGCTTCGGCGAGGGTGTGAACGACCTTCTCGATGGAGGCATCGAGGAAGCTCGAGACGTCGTAGCTGATCTCGTAGTCCATGCCCTCGGGGAACGACGTCTTCTTGATCTCGTCGAGCTTCTCTTTGACGTTCTTGATGACCTCACTGGCGTTGCTGCCGTACGTCTGCTTCAGCATGATCGCCGCCGAGGGGTGGCCATCGAGGTTCGAATAGATGTCGAAGAACTCGCTGCCCAGCTCGACCCGGGCGATGTCTTTGAGCCTGAGAATCCCGCCCTCTGACTTCGCGCGGACGATGATGTTTTCGTACTCTTCCTGGGTGTTGAAGCGGCCCTTGTAGACGAGCACGTACTCGAGGGCCTGCGAGGTCTTACCGGAGGCCTGCCCGAGCCGGCCGGGCCGGCCGATGACGCTCTGATCAGACACGGCGCTCATCACCTCTTCGGTGCTCACGTTGTACGCGCGCATGCGATCGGGGTCGAGCCACAGCCGCATCGCGAAGGTGCGCGAGCCGAGGATCTGGCTCTGCGCGATGCCGTTCACGCGCTGCAGCTCGGGCAACAGGTTGACGCTCGCGAAGTTGTACAAGAACTTCTGATCGGTCGACTTCTCTTTGCTGTACAGGTTCACGTACATCAGCATGCTGGGCATCACGCGATTGACGATGACGCCTTCGAGCTGCACCAACGGCGGCAGCTTGTTCATCACCTGATCGACGCGATTCTTGACGTTGACGAGCGCCTGATTCGGGTCGGTGCCCAGCGAAAAGATGACCTGAATGGTCGCCTCGCCGGCGCTGGTCGCATCCGAGATGATGTAGCTCATGCCCGGCACGCCGTTGATCGAGCGCTCGAGGCTGATCAACGTCGATTGCACGAGCACGTCGGCGCTGGCGCCCGGGAAGGCGAGCGAGACGATGACCCGGGGGGGCGAGATCTCGGGAAACTGGGAGACCGGCCGCGAGCGCATCGACAGCACGCCCAGGAAGACCACCAGAATCGAGAGCACGATCGCCAGGACGGGCCGGTGAATGAAGCGGTTCATTCCGAGTGAACCTCGAGATGCGCCAGCACCTCGTCGGGCTTGCGTACGTCGGGCTCGATGACGTCGCCATCTCGAACCTTGCGCAACCCATCGAGAAGAATCGT
>JAYTAT010000341.1:0-4467 GCA_043737315.1 Archangium sp. | reverse complement strand
GGAAGAAAGCACGCACCCGGCCTTCGAACTCGGGCGTCGCGGTGCAGGGGGCGATGCGCCGGAAGAAGTTCTTGCCCAGCACCTGCGCGCGGTCGAGGCGGGCAAGGCGCGCTTCGGCGAGGTTGTAGAGGAGCACCTTGCCGTCGGGGTCGAGGCAGATGACGCCGAAGGAGAGCGCGTCGAGCTCGACATCGGACAGCGACGAAATGCCGGTGGCATCGAGCGGTGCGGGCTCGAGACGGGGGGCGAATGAGAAAGGACCTTCAGACATGGCCCCATGATGTGCGCGCCAGGGTCTTCGGCGCACGAAAATCAGCGGATCGGTCGAGCGCCGTGCACCGGGCCCGGCGCGGCCACGAGGTGCCTGAGGACCTCAAAGATCACGGGGGCGATCACCAGCTCCGTGGAAGTTTCCTCGTATGCGGTCACCACGAGAGCGGTCGAGGGGCCACTTACCCGCGTCGCGACCTGCGACTCACTGCTCACGCGAACAGTCTCGAAACCGGGCGAAAAGGGCTGACCCCACTCGGAAGGCAGAGACATCAAACCTCGCCCTGCGAACCGGGGAGAGGTCGGGCGCGGGTGCGCTAGTTCGCCGGGCTGACCCTCTGACGGAACGAGCTGAGCACTACTCGAATCGTCACTCTCGACACGAACGACCGCCGCACCCGGGCTCACGACGACCTCAGTCGAAAGCGCCGCAACCGGCAGAGCCGAAACGTTCCGACGCGCCTCCCACTGCGCGTAGTGCACCTGCCGAAGCTCAGCCGAAACCTGAACCTGCGGCCGCGCAGCCCACAGCGCGTCGTGCGCCTGGCGTCTCTCCTGCGCCGCCTCCCTCTTCACCGCCCGAAGCTCAGCCAACTCAGGACCACCCCGCCGCTCCAGCTCCACGATCCACGCGCGTTCATCAATCGAAGGCACCAGCGCGCCATGCTCGACGGTGAACACCGCGCCGTCGCACATGCCAGCGAGCCCCGTGAGCGTGATGTCGATGGGCCGATCTCGCTCGAGGGCAAACCGCGCGTCGACATCTTCATTGGGAAAACGCGCTTCGACGACCATCGATTCGCTGGTCCACGGGCGAGGGGGCTGGGCGACCCCGTTGGCATGCACGAGCACCGTGCCACTCAGCGGCCCGGGAGCTGCCACCGTCACGCGCACGTACTCACCCCACCGTGACTGCAACGGAACGGTACGAAAGCCGAGCGGGCCACACACCACCGGGCCCTTCACCACCTCGACCCGTGCGCTGCCTTGCAGCAAACCCGCGTGTGGAAAACTCACGCAACCAACGCAGCCCAACGCCAGCAGAACGATCGCGCGCATGCGGGTCATGTACGGAAACCGCGGCTCGAGAATTCAAAAACGAACGGCGCGAACCCCCCACAGAGTCCGCGCCGCTCCAATTTCCTCCGAGTCTGGGAGGACCTTCAGAAGTTCACTGCGGCAAGCCGTACTTGTCGGCGGCCACGTAGATGCTCAGGTGCGTCTCGCCATCGGCGGTCTTGACGGTGACCTCGGTGCTGCCGGTGCTGCGGCCGACGAAGATGACCTTGCGACCGCGTTGAGTGACCTCGACCAGCGAGGGATCTTCGACGGTGACCTTCAAGACCGGCGCCGACATCGACACGGTGGTCGTGTGACCGACCGGCATGTTGAGGCGTTTGGGTTGAGCTGCGATCGCGACGTGGGCGACGGCGATGAGGGCAATCAGCGTGAGGCGCATGCAGCCAGGCATTCCACGGGTCGTGCCAGCGCCTGATCAGCCGGGAACTCAGTGACTTGCAGAACCGTCGCGCCTCGAGCGGATGGTCCATGCGCTATCCACTGGAGCACCGCCGCTCCAGATCAGCGCTTGAACACCCCGTATTTCGCGATCGCATAGACCGCGCGGAAGCCGTCTTTCCAGGTGATCTTCTTGCCCTCTTCATAGGTGCGGCCGAAGTAGCTGATGGGCACCTCGTACACGCGCACGTTGGCGCGGCCGACACGGGCGGTGAGCTCGGGCTCGATGCCGAAGCGGTCTTCTTTGAGCTCGAACGACTGCAGCACCTCGCGGCGGAAGGCTTTGTAACAAGTCTCCATGTCGGTGAGGTTCAAGCCCGAGGTCATGTTGGAGAGCATGGTGAGGCCCTGGTTCACCACGGCGTGCCAGTAATAGAGAACGCGCCGGGTCTCGCCGGTGAAGCGACTGCCGAACACCACATCTGCGTTGCCATCGAGGATGGGTTTAATCACACGCACGATGTCGCGCGGGTCGTACTCGAGGTCAGCGTCTTGAATGATGACGAGGTCGCCTGTCGCTTCCTTGAACCCCCGTCGCAGCGCCGCGCCCTTGCCCTGATTCCTGGGCTGAAACTGCACGGAGAAGCGGTTGCTGTTCTTCGGAGTCGCCCCTTCGAGCGCATCCATCCCCTTCGAAGCGAGCACCTCGAGCCACTCGCGGCTGCCGTCGGTGCTGCAGTCATCGACGATCACGATCTCCTTGGGAAAGTCGACGGCGACCAGGCGCTTGAGCAGCTCTGCGATGGTGCGCATCTCGTTGTAGACGGGGATGACGACGCTGACGGTCGGTACGGAAATCACGCGGCGGCTCGTACCATTTCTCCCCCTCGCTGCGGGAGCGGGTTCGAGGGGTGAGGGGCGAACCAGCCTTGCGTCGCCGGCGGCAGTCGTGGTTTGCGTCGCACCTTGAAACAGTTCAACGCCTCTGGGTTCGTCCTGCCGTGCCTGCTCCTCGCCGCCTGCGCCGCGCCTGAAGGGACCGGCCTTGCGCTCACGGTCGAAACCGATGGCCCGCGGGTGAAGTTCGACGTGTTTCACAAGCCGCTGCCCGACATCCCGTTGCCCAATGACTTCGCCTCGCGCTTCGACGCGACGAGCTTCACGAAGAAGCGCGTCAACGCGAGCCAGGTCGCCCCGACGCAGTGGGAATCGAAGACGCGCAAGGAGCTCGATGCGCTCGACGGCTGGGGCACGCTGGGCGCGATTTCAGTCTCATTCGAGAGCGACCTCGACACGGAGAACATCATCCGCCGGCATCACGGAGATCGCTTCGACTCGAGCGACGACGTGATCCTGGTGGTCGACATCACGAAGGGTTCACCCGACTTCTGCAAGGCTTCGCCGCTCGACCTGGGCGAAGGCCACTTTCCCGCCCGGCTCGATCGCCCCGAGTACTACCCCGACGATCCGCGCGGCTCGCTGCAGAGCCTGCTGTTCGAAGAGGTCGAAGAAGATCTCGACGCCGACGGCGTGCTGGATCCGAAAGAAGACACCGACATGGACGGCGTGCTCGATCACCCGAACACCCGCAGCGCGGCCGACCCGTCGCTCATCACCTTCTACGAGCGCGAGACCAGGACGTTGATCGCGCGGCCGATCTACCCGCTGCGGGAAGCGACGACGTACGCGGTGGTGCTGACCAAGAACCTCGTCGACGTGGAAGGCCACGCGGTGCGCTCGCCCTTCAAGTACGTGAACCACGCAGCCCAGACCAGGGCGCTGCAGCCGCTGAACGATGAGTGCCTGAAGCAGCTGGGGTATTCGATGGAAGAGGTGGCCTTCACCTGGTCTTTCACCACGCAGGCGTGGACGCGGCCGATGGTTGCCGTTCGCGACGGCTTGTATGGCATTGGAAAGTTCGCGCGACTGGCCACGGAGTTCCCGGCCGAGATGACGGTGCGTGAATCGCGCGCGCGGGCGCCGGGCGTGTACGGGCGCATCGTGCCGAACGCGTTGTTCATGGAGATGGCGAAGAGCCTGTACTCGCAGTTCGGCTCGGGCAACTCGACGGCGCAGGAGAACCTGTTCTTCGACAACTTCGGCTTCATCGATTTTCACGCCGTGGGTACCATCGACTCGCCGCAGTTCTTCCCGCGCTTCGAAGACGATGGGGTGACGCAGAAGAAGCTGACCGACCAGGTGTGGCAGTTCAATGCCGAGACGGGGGAAGCGTTCACCCGCCACGAGGGCGTGAACTATTGGCTGATGGTGCCGAAGAACCGCGGTGCGGGGCCGGCGCCGGTGGCGATCTTCATTCATGGTCATGGCAGCACGAAGTTCGACGCGATGAACGTGGCGGGCTTCTTCGCGCGCATGGGCATCGCGACGCTGGGCATCGACGCCCCCAGCCATGGAGTGGACGTCGACCCGGTGTTGCTCGAGGTGGTCAAGGGGCAGTTCAAGCAGCGCGGCCTCGAGGGCATGGGCATCGGCATCGTCGAGGGGCGCGCGCTCGATCAGAACGGAGACGGCAAGCTCGACAGCGGCGTCGACTTCTGGACGGCGTACCTGTTCCACACGCGCGACATGGTGCGGCAGACGGGGGTTGATTTGTTTCAGGTCGTCCGTGTCCTCAAGTCGTTCGATGGCGTGAAGACGTGGAAGTACGACGCGAACCTCGATGGTCAGCCGGATCTCGCGGGCGACTTCAATGGCGACGGGAAGGTCGACATCGGAGGG
>JAYTAT010000340.1:0-1709 GCA_043737315.1 Archangium sp. | reverse complement strand
GCATCAAGACTGAGGTCAGCTGAGCAGACGGGCGAGCGCGTTGCCGGGCTGACCCAGGTACCAGACCAGGCCCGCCATCACGCCCGAGAGCACGAAGAAGATGCTGCCGACGATCAACGGCACCACCGGTTTCTGCAGGAGCCCGGTGACCAGCAGCGGCGGCGTGGCGCCTGAAGGGTCGACCAGCGCCTCGTGCTGCGTGCCCACGGCAAAACGTTCGAGCAGGCCCTCGCGCTCGTCTTCGCGGTGCACCTCGAGGCCCACGTCCAGTGAGGTCGACATGCGGCCTGAGGCCTCGACGACGATCAGCAGCACGCCCTGCGCCTCGGGCCGCGCCTCCCAGTCGACGCTGGTCACCACCGCGGGGGTTCGTTTCCAGGTGCGCCAGGCGCGAAACCGCATCGCTGACTTCACCGCGACGAACAGCAGCACCCCGAAGCCGCCTGAGAAGAGCGCGGCCAACACCGAGAGCAGAGCGCGCAGCGCGCTCATGCCTTCTGGGCGGCCTGCATCGACGTCACCATCTTCTCTGCCTGAGACTTGAGCGCGCCCGCGTTGGGGTGGCTGGCCACTTGTTGCGCCGTGGCGATGCCCTCGGCCCACTGCTCCTGCCGGCCGTACCAGAGCGCGAGGTTGAGCAGCGGGTCGGGCACCTTGCCGCGGGCCCGTGAGACGGCTTCGTCGAGGTTCAACTTCGCCTCAGCCAGTTTCGCCGCGTCGTCACCTGCGGTCTCGAGCAAGAGCAGCCCGCGGTTGTTCGCCGCCGACCAGTCTGAGGGGTCTTGCTTCATGGCCGTCGCGTACGCCGCGAGGGCCTCGTCGGTGCGCCCTGCACCCTCGTGGGCCACGCCCTTGAGCAGCGTGACCTTTGCCGAGCCCTTGCCTCGTTTGTCGAGCTCTTCGCAGATCGCCAGCGCCGCGTTGTGCGCGTTGCCGCGCATGAGTTCTTCGGCGAGGCCCAGCGCGCCGCCTTCGGCCTTCTCGGCCTGCGCGTACGCCGCATCGACTTCGCCCGTGCCCAGCTTGAGGCGCGTCAGCTCAGCCATCAGCCGCCGCTCGGTGGGCATCGAGGCGAGCCCGGCTTCGAGAATTTCGAACGCCCTGTCGGGTTGCCCGGTGCCTTCGAGCAGGCGCGCGAACGCGAGGTAGCCGGGCACGAAGTCGGGCTTCCACTCGATGCACTTGATCAGCGCCTCGGCCGCCTCTGCCATGCGGCCGACCTGCGCGAGTGCCTCGGCGTGCCGGTATCGGTAGAGAAAATGTTTCGGCTGGAGCTGCACCGCGGTGGCCAGGGCCTTCTCAGCGCCCTTGCCGTCTTCCTTCTCGAGCAGCGAGAGGCCCAGGCTGAAGAAGCCCTCGGGGCGCCTGGGGTGCTGGGCCGTCAGCTCAGCGAAGGCGAGCCGTGCGGCGTCGGGCCTTCCCGAGAGCTGAAGCACCATCGCCTCACACAACTTCACTTCGTAAAGTTCGCGCTCCCGGGGGAGTACCCGCGCGAGGTGCCGCTGGGCCACCTCGACTTCGCCTGCTTCGAGTGCCAACCGGGCCAGCGCTGAGAGCGCTTCACCATCGGTGGGCTTCTGGGCGACCGTCTTCTCTGCCTGGGCACGCGCTTCGTCGCGCTCCCCGCGATCGAGGAGTTCGTTGATCAATGGCATGCGGGGAAGCTTACCCGAACGCGATTCAGAACCAGCCCTTCACCGTGTTCCAGG
>JAYTAT010000339.1:0-10943 GCA_043737315.1 Archangium sp. | reverse complement strand
TGAACAAGTTCGATCTCGAGACGCAGCAGGCCGTCATTCACTACTGGGTCGACGATCTGACGTTGGAAGAAGTGGCGGCGACACTCGAGCGTTCGGTGCCGACCATACGCAAACGGCTGCGCGCCTTCGCGGACGCCACCGGGCAGACCCTGGCTGGAGAGCTTCCATGATGACGCAGGCGATCAAACACCCCAGAGAGCTGAAGCTGCGCCGCTTCCTCGCGCACGAACAACTCGACGACGCCGCCACGCAGCACCTGGCGAGTTGTGCCGAGTGTGCGACGCGGTTGTCGAAGTTGAAGGAAGAGCAGCGGGCCTTCGAGGCAGAGGTGCCGTTCGATCGATTCGCCGCGGGCGTGGAGCGCTCGGCCCGTCAGCAGAGAACGCCCAGGACGAGTTCGATGGTGGGGGTGATCATCGCGATCGCGGCGTGTCTCATCGCCTTCTTCGCCGGCAAGCAGGTCTTTCAGGAAGACGACGGCAATCGCATCAAGGGCGGCGCCTCGGTGAACTTCGTGATCGCCGGACCTGCTGGACAGCGGCCCGCAGCTGACCTCGAGCAGTTGGTGAGTGGTGAACGGGTGCGCATCGGGGTGAACGGGCACCTTCACGTCCTGGCGTTGAGCATCGACGACGCGGGTGAAGTGTCGATGGTCTATTCCGAGACCTTGCCCGACGATGCGCAGACCTGGCTGCCTGAGTCGATCGAGTTCACGGGTCACGGGCGGGAGCACGTGGTGGTGCTGCTCTCGGATGCGCCGCTGAAAGTGAAAATCCTCTCTGAGCAGCTTCAGGCGGCGTTCAAGTCTGCCCGGGGTGACCTCACGAAACTCGGCCCCCTCGAAGTGAGCGGAGTTCAGGTACACCGCACGTTCCTCAAACCGTGAGCGCCCATTCCAAATCAGGGGTGAGGGCGTTGGCGCTGTGCCTGCTGTCGTTCCCCGCCGCCGCACAAGACGCCGGCCCGCTGCACCGCTTCGCCCTCTTCATCGGCCAGAACGAAGGAGGCGAAGGCACCAAATCGCTCCTCTACGCGCGCGACGATGCCCGTCGCCTTCACGACGTCTTCCTCCGTCTGGGAGGCGTGAAACCCCAAGACGCCATGCTGATTCTCGACGAATCAGCTGACGACGTGATCACCGCGCTCACCGAGCTCGAGCGGCGAATTCGCGATGCGAAGGCCCGCGGCGAACGCACCACCCTGCTTTTCTATTACTCGGGCCACGCCAAAGACGGCGCGCTGCGGCTGGGCACCTCGAAGCTTTCGCTCGAGGCGTTGAAAGCGCGCCTCGCGTCGGGCCCCGCAGACATGCGAGTGGCCTTCCTCGACGCCTGCCGCTCGGGGGCTGTCACTCGCACGAAGGGTGTCCGCCGGGCGCCGGCCTTCGAGGTCGAGACCGACGCGACGCGGCAGGCGAAGGGGCTGGTGATCCTCACCTCCTCGGCCTCTGACGAAGACTCGCAGGAGTCTGATCTCATCGGCGCGAGCTACTTCTCGTACCACCTCGCCACCGGCCTGCTCGGCAGCGCTGACTCAGGGGGCGATGGGCGCGTGACGCTCTCTGAAGCGTACGCGTGGGCTTACGAGCGCACGGTGGCCAGCACGGCCGACAGCGCCGCGGGCCCGCAGCACCCGACGTTCAGCTTCGATCTCGCGGGCAACGGCGACCTCGTGCTGACCGACGTGGCCGAGCGGCACGAGGGCCTGCGCATACCCGTGAGCGCCCCGACCGGGCTGTACTTCATCATCGATCCCCGCGGCGTCGTGGTGGCCGAGGCCGTGAAGACCGAAGCCCAGCGGCTGATCGCGCTCGCCCCGGGCCGCTACACGATCAAACGCCGCCTCGCCGATCGCTTGCGCATCGGAGCGGTCGACATCGTGAGCGGGCAGATCGTCACCATCGACGAGACGACGTTTCAGAACGCCAAGTTCTCCGACGACCCCGTGAAAGGCACCGGCGTCACCTCGATCTTCTCGCGACACTGGAGCCTCTCTGCGTCGGGCCAGTACCAGGCGGTCTTCGATCGCCCCACCAACGCGGGCGGCTACTTCCCTTCAGCGCCGCTGATCAGCGCCGAGGCCACCCTGCACAACTTCTTCGGCCGGGGCTTCGCGCTTTCCGTCGATGGTGGCTACGGGTGGACCAGCAGCAGCGTCTCGGGGCCGCTGTTGGCAGATCTCGGCTACGAGTACGCGCTCATCACCTTCGGCGCCTCGCTCTTCTACGAGTGGTTTCAGGACAGCCGGTGGATCCCGTACGCGGGCGTGCACCTGAGCTTCAACATCATGTCGCGTGAGTTCACCGACAGCGCGCTCGCCAGGCAGACCTACTCGACCTTCACCCCGGGCATCGTGGGCGGCCTCAAGATTCGCCTGACGAAGAACGTCTCGGTCGTGGCGCGCGCTCGCGTGCACTACCTCCTCTACAACGTCGACGAAACGCGCAGCCTGGGCAGCGCCGACTTCGGCGCGCTGCTCGACTACGAATTCAGGGACTGACCCATGCGAACGATTTTCTGCTGTGTGCTGTTACTGGCGGGCTGCGGTGGGAACTGGTCGAACGCCGATCTCACGTTCGCCAATGCGCTGCCGCGGCGGGATGATCTGAGCTCGAAGCTTCCCGCCGCCTCGACCTCCCAGCCGCTGGAAGGCGTGTCGACGCGGCGTGATGGGCTGTCCGTTGGTGATGCGTCAGGTGCCTGGGCTGCGACGCGCAAAGCCGCGACGGACTACAACAACGTGCTCTCGCTCGTGCTGGGCGTGGTCGATCAGGTTCGCGCGGCGCCGCCCACCACGCGGACCGCGACCTCGCGTACGTGGGGCCCGTTCGCGGATTCGAACAATCCGGGGCGTGAGGTGCAGGTGGTGATCGAGCAGGTCGATGAGGTGAACTTTGCCTGGCGAATCGAGTCTCGCGCGTTGGGCGCGGCGTTCATTCGCATTCTCACCGGAAACTTCATGGCCACCGACACCGCGCGGAAAGGCCGCGGCGCGTTCACCGTTCACGTGAAGGATTTTCGCGATGTGGTGAAGGTGAGCGACGAGTTCAAGCAGCTCGATGAGATCGCGGTCGGGTACGTCACTGACATGTTCCCCAAACGTTCTGAGATGCTGTTCACCCTGCGGCCCGGCAGCACTTCGGGGTTCTCTTCGATTGGCTACACCGCGAGAGAGCAGGCCGATGGCTCAGGGGCGATGCGCTTCGTCTACGCGCAGACAGGGCCCGAGGTGGAAGAGCTCGAGATCAACTCGGCGTGGAAGCGCAGTGGTGAGGGCAAGGCGATTGGCGCCGTGAAGCGAGGGCTCTACAGCGGCGCGACCATCACGGAGTGCTGGGGGAAGAGCTTCGGGGTGGTGCACTACGCCGAAGGTTGGGTTGGCGGAATGAGCTCGGGGCCTTCGAGCGACTGTACGGTGATCGAGGGTTTGTAAGCCCGTTGGTTTGCCGGCTACTTCTTGAGCGCCGCTTCCGTGGCTCTGAGCAGCGGGCCGGACGACACAGGCTCACCACTCGCATTCACCATCCACGCATCTGGAGTGACCGCGCCGAACTTCGCCATGCGTTCGATCTCGGGCCCGATCTTCCCGGTCTTCTTCACCTGCTCCTCGATCTGAAACGCGATCAGGTGACCCAGCGGGTAGTTGAAGAGGTACATCGGGTAGCTGATCATGTGTGAGTAGATGCCGAGCAGCGGCGTGTCTTTTCCACCCAGCAGCGGTGCGTAGTACCTGTTCCAGATCTTCTTCGAGATCTCGACCGTCGCGTCGCGCAACTGCGCCGGCGTGGCCTTCGGGTGATCGTACATCCAGTGCCAGACCTCGATGTCCACCAGCGCCACGCCGGCGATCTCCCAGGTCATCCAGAAATCGTTCAGCACGCGCAGCCGCTCGGCCTCGGCATCGGGTTTACCCAGCCCCAGCAGCTCGAGATCTTTGGCCTGGAACACGAAGGCGATGGCCTCGGTGAACGCGGTGTTGGGCACGCCGGCCAGCAACGTGTGGTCGATGTCGTAGAGCGAGAACACCTGCTCGACGTTGTGACCCAGCTCGTGCACCGCGATGTTGTAGCCCTTGTAGTTCATGCCCTCCTTCTCGACGCGCGTGCGCAGATGAGGGAAGTCGCCGCGCCGCGCCGCCTGCAGCGCGTGACCTGCACCCCGTGACGGGTCGACGAGGATGCGCTCCGAGAGGTACCTGGCACGATCCGCCGGGAAGCCGAGCCCCTGCAGAATGCGCGGGATGTCTTTGGCGAACGCCTGCGCGTTGGGGTACTTCGCGCGCACCTTCGCATCGAGCTCGGCCTCGGGAATCGAGCCGCGCGGCAGGAAGCCGTTGAACCAGAGATCCGCCGGCTCGAGCTTGCGGCCGAGCTTCTTTTCGATTTCGCCTGCCACCCGCGGCACCAGGGGGCTCGCCAGCACCGACTCGAGCAGCGACTTCACGCGCGCCTCGGGCATCTCAGCGCCCAACGCGAACGCACGATCGATCGCCGTGGGCGCGATGGGCGAGAACGGGTCGGCCTTCTTCTGCGAGAGCCAGTTTGCCTGCAGCTTCCTGTAGCGAACGTCGGGCTCGGGTTGGGTCGAAGGCGGCAGCACCTTCGTGGGCGCTTCGGCCTCGATCGTGCCTGCCGCTGCGGCCACCACCGTGTTGGTGAAGGGGTTCCAGTCGACGCTGGGGTTGTCGATCACCGCTGCGGGAATGGTCTGCGTGACGATGCGCTCCATAATCTTGATGATCGTGCGCTGGCGGGCGAGCCCGTCTTTGTCGGCGTACTGGGCCTTGAGCTCGTCTCGCAGGTTCCAGTGGCTGATGAGACGCTTGCCCCGGGGGAAGAGCCGCTCGCCCTTCTCTGCGAGCACGTGGTGCATCCACACGTTGTACTCAGCGATGTAGAGATCAGCTGCTGCCTGAGCGCCCGTAATTTCCTGCTGCACCGCCGCGGGAACGCGCCGCGAGAACCGGCCCGCAAGGCGCGCGGCTGCCCACTGCTGGCGTGACCAGTCTTTCGCGGCCAGGCGCTGATCGAGCGTGGTGAGCGGGAAGTTGAGCAGCACCACGAAGCCCAGCTTGTTGCCGAAGAGATCTTCGGTGAGGTGCGCTGACGGATCGTACGCGGCGAAGAGCGGGTCGACCTTCAGCAGCGGGCCCAGGTCGAGTGCGGTGGGCTTCTGAAGCTCGCGGCCGATCTCCAGCAGGTGGCCATCGAGCTGTTCCATGTTCGCCTCGAAACGCGCGAACGTTTCGTCGAGCTCCTTTTGTTCGACGATGAAGTTCTCTTTGGCAAAGGCGGCGAGATCCCCGTCTTCCTTGCGCCAGAGGGTGGCGACCTGGCGAACGCCCTGAACGACCCGGGCGCGCTGGGGCTCACCGAACTGCTTCGTGAGGGCGTCTTCGACAGGTTTCGTGTTCATGGGAGCCGCGGCCAACACCAGCGTCATGAGGAGCATGGCGGCGGAAGCTGCGGGAGCGCGTGGCTGATTTCAAGGAATGTTGCGAGCTGCGAACAGACGACGACCCGACGAGTTATCCCCCCCGTCGGGCCGCGTAGGTGATGCTGATTTGAAAAACGACGCGGTCAGACGGAGCGAACGTTCTGCGCCTGCAGACCCTTTGGACCCCGGGTCACATCGAATTCCACCTTCTGACCCTCTTGGAGGGTGCGGAACCCGTCCATGGTGATCGCGGTGTGGTGGCAGAAAACGTCTTCGCCCCCGCCCTCTTGCGTGATGAACCCAAAGCCCTTCGCGTCGTTGAACCACTTCACAGTACCGGTCGTCATATGCGTCAAATGTCCTTCAGTTGCCCTCCCACAAGCGGGAGGGATGGACATTTCTAAAGGACGGGTGCGCGCATTGTCTACGGCCCACCTTTCAATAATGAAAGATGACGCGCCAAGACGATCATAGTGGTTTCGGGCGGGTCATCACTGCCATCCGCACTGCTGACCCTTGTTCTGTTCCTTGAGCCACGCCTGAAGTGGCTGGAAGTAATCAAGAATCGCGGTCGCATCCATCTGGCGCTGACCGGTGAGGGCCTCGAGCGCGTCGGGCCAAGGCTTCGAAGCCCCCATCGCCAGCATGCCCTTCAGCTTCGCGCCGGCTTCCTTGTTCCCGTACACGCTGCAGGTGTGGAGCGGCCCCTTGTGACCGGCCGCCTGACACATCGCGCGGTGAAACTGGAACTGGAGGATGCGCGCGAGGAAGTAGCGCATGTACGGGACGTTTGCGGGGATGTGGTACTTCGCGCCCGGGTCGAAGAAGTCTTCGCCGCGCGCGCCACCGGCCGGAACGACGCCCTGGTACTTGAGGCGCAGCGCCCACCAGTGCTTGTTGTATTCAGAAGGCTTGACCTTGCCGGTGAACACATCCCACCGCCACTGGTCGATCATTCGACCGAACGGGAGGAAGGCGATCTTCTCGAGCGCGTCTTTCATCTGCACGTTGATGAGGCCCTTCTGATCTTTGGGCAGCGCGTCGATGAGCTTGAGCGACTTGAGGTACTCAGGCGTGATCGACAGCGTGAGCGCGTCACCGATCGCTTCGTGGAAGCCGTCATTGGCGCCCTGCTGAAAGAGCACGGGCTTCGTGTAGTAGTTCTGGAAGTAATAGTTGTGACCGAGCTCGTGGTGAACGGTGATCAGATCCTCTTCGTCGATCTTGATGCACATCTTGATGCGCAGATCGTTCGAGAAGGTCACGTCCCACGCCGACGCATGGCAGACCACGTCGCGGCCCGGCGGCTTGACGAACTGGCTGCGTTCCCAAAACGTGGGCGGCAGCGGATCCATACCCATCGAGGTGAAGAAGCTCTCACCCAGCTTCACCAGCTTCTGAGGATCGTACTTCTGCGCGACGAGCTGCTTCTTCACGTCGAGGCTGCTCTGCCCCTGGTACGGCTCGACGAGCGGGTAGATGTTGGCCCACTCCTGCGCCCACATGTTGCCCAGCAGGTGCGCGGGAATGCCGCCGGTCGAAGAGACCTTGTCCGTGCCGTACTTCTTCGCGAGCTTCGCGCGCACGTAGCAGTGGAGATCGTCGTAGAGCGGCTTGACCTGCGTCCACAAGCGGTCGGTCTCCTTCTCGAAGTCGGCCGGGGGCATGTCGTAGGCCGAGCGCCAGAGCTGGCCGAGATCGTCCGAGCCGAACTCTCTGGCGCCTTCGTTCGAGAGCGTGACCAGCCGCTCATAGAGGGGCCGCATCTCTTTCGAGGTCTCGTGCCAGCTCGACCACGCTTCGAGCAGCTCGTCGTAGCTGGCCGGCTTCTTCTTGTCGGCGATCTTCCCCATCACGTCGGAGAGCTCCTGCAGATCGCGGCAGACCTGCTTGCCGTCTTTGCCCGTCTTGCAGGCCTTGCCCTTGCCGTAGAGCCCCTCGAGCCTGGCCGCGATGTTGGCGAGCTCAGTGCGCTTCTCGGCGTTCGACGGCGCGGGCAGCGCTGACGAGATGCGCAGCAGGTAGATCATGCGCTCGGTCTCGGGGTCGAGCTTGAGGCCCTTGAAGCGCGCGGCCTCTTTATTGGCCGTGTTCAGGTAGGCCATCACGTCTTCGTTGAACGCGGCGGCGTTCCGCTCGGTGTCGTCGGTGATGTAGGTCGACTTGATCCACTCGGCGGTCGACTGGCGCACCCACAGCTTACGCAGGTCGCCATCGAGCTTCTTCACGAAGGTCTTTGCGTCTTCAGCAGTGGCCGGTTTGGCGGCCGGGGTCTGCGCAATGACGAGCGCAGCAACGACGACGATGAGGTTGTGCATGCCCGCCGGATTACGGCAGCTGCGGCAACGAGTCGAGCGTTACCACCATCTTCGCCTCGGTCTCGTCCGCGGGCAGATTCAGCTCGAGCGAACGCCTCGGGCCTTCTTCCTCGCGCAGCTCCAGCAGGTGCCGGCCCGAGGGCACGAAGACCGAGATGGGCGTGGTGCCGAGCTCTTGCTTGCCCAGCCAGACGGCGACGGGCCGGTCTGCAGACAGCGACAGCCGAACCACCGAGGCCTGGGCCGGCGGGGGCGCCTGCATCTGGCGGAAGATGAACGCCCCGCCAACGGCGCCCAGCAGCGACGCCACCACGGCCGCGAGGATCAGCATGCCCCTCGAAGAGCCCGAGCTCGGCGCCGGCTCACGCGGTACGGCGGCGCGACGGGGGTCGGTGGGCTGCTCAGAGATGCGCGGCAACGCACGCATCGAGCCGCCGGGGATGATGCGGGTGCGCATCCCCACGTCTTCGCCCTCGTCGTGATCGAACAGCTCCGAGGCGTTGAGCCCGGCGCTCACGAGGTTCGTCGGAGGCAGCGGCGCGGGGGTGCTCTGCCGCATCGCCGGCCTGCCCGGATCGGTGGCGACCTCGCGGCCGGGCTCGGTGGGGAACATCGGGCGGCGATCGGCCAGCGGGGCCGCACCCACCACGGTGCGAGCGCCGCTGTCGGCGTTGTTGATGGGCGCCAGCTGCGCCTTCGAGACGATGGTGCGCCCCTCGGGGTAGGCCGGCGCGTTGGGAGCCGCGGGGGGCGACGTTCTGGGAATGCGAATGACCAGCTTTTCGATGTCTTTCTGGCGCGCCGAGAAACGTTCACGCACGAGATCGGCGCAGCGATCCTTCGGCCAGGCGGTCGAACTGGCGGCCAGCGAGAGATCGCGAATGAACTCGGTGGCGGTCTGGTAGCGCTTGTCGAGTTTGCGCTCGAGGATCCGCATCACCACGGTGTCGAGCGCCCTGGGCACCCGGCGGTTCACCTTGGAGGGCAGCGGGATCTCGCCTTCGTACACGGCGGCCATCTCTTGCCCGGGGTTGCCCTTGTAGAAGAGGCGCTGACCGGTGAGCAGCTCGTGGAAGATGGTGCCCAGCGAGAAGAGATCGGTGCGGGGGTCGAGATCTTTGCCCACGGCCTGTTCGGGCGACATGTACGCGGTGGTGCCGCGCACCATGCCGGCCTGGGTGCGCCGCTCGCTGCCCTTTGCACGCGCGATGCCGAAGTCGAGCACCTTGGTGGCGCCATCGAAGTCGACCATGACGTTTCGCGGGGTGACGTCGCGATGAATGATGGGGAGCAGCTCGCCCCGGCTGTTCCTGTGCCCGTGCGCGTGACCCAGGCCCTGCGCCGCTTCGCGGATCACCGCGATGGCGAAACCCAGCGGCACGGGCTCCTGGCGCGTGGTGTAGGCCTCGACGATCTCTTCGATGTTCGCCCCGGTGATGAACTCGATCACCAGCAGAATCTCTTCGCCGTCAGACTCGAGATCCATCACCTGCGCGACGTTGGGGTGGCTGAGCGTGGCCGTCATCTTGGCCTCGTCCAGCAGCATCTGGAGCGCGTTGGAGTCTTCGCGCTGCTCGTTCAAGATGCGCTTGATGACCACGGGGCGACCGACGAACGGGCCGGATCGGGCGAAGCCGAGAAAGATCTCGGCCATGCCACCAATCGCGAGCCTGCACAGCACCTCGTACTTGCCGAAGCGCTTTCCGGTGAATTCGTCAGTGGTCCACTTCATGGGGACAGGGGCGCACTCTAGGGCCGCCGGCCCGTGCCTGAAAGAAACCAGTAGAGCGCACGAGGCCGCTTCATCAAAAAACGCGGCTTCAGGGCGCGCGTTTCGAAGAGACCAGGGTCTCGATCTGGTGCACCACCTCTGAGAGCGGCAGGTGGGTGGAATCGATCTTCACCGCGTCGTGGGCCGGCTTGAGCGGCGCCACTTCGCGCTCGGAGTCTTCCTTGTCGCGCTTGTTCTGATCTTTCAGCACCTGGCCGACGGGCTTCTCGAGGCCCTTCTGGAAGAGCTCCTCGTAGCGCCGGGTGGCCCGGATGGAGGGGTCTGCGAAGAGGAAGACCTTGATGTCGGCGTCGGGGAACACCACGGTGCCGATGTCGCGCCCCTCGAGAATGGCCCCGTGTTCGGCCGCCAGCGCGAGCCGCCGTTGCAGACCCAGCAGCGCGTTGCGCACCACCGGCTGGGCAGAGACCTGGCTTGCGGCCAGTGAAATCTCAGAAGTGCGAATGGCGTCTGACACGTCTTCGCCGTCGAGGAAGACGTGGTTCTTTTCCTCGGCCATGCGGAAGGTGACCTTCACTGCGTCGAGCAGGCGCTGAAGGCCGGCGAGATCGTCGAAGGCCACCCTGCCCCGCTGGGCCCTCAAGGCGACGCAGCGGTAGATGGCGCCGGTGTCGACCAAAGTGAAGTCGAGCCGCAGCGCGAGGATCTTCGAGACACTCGACTTGCCGGCGCCCGCGGGGCCGTCGATGGCGACGATGAGAGGCCGAGCCACTTCTCTCACTTCCCCAGGAACGAACCGAGCGCGCGGAACTTCGCGTACCGATCGGCGACGAGCTGACGGGGGGTGAGCTTCTTGAGGTCAGCCAGGTGCTTGCGCAGCGTGGCCATCACCGAGTCGGCGGTGGTGGTGGGATCGCGGTGGGCGCCGCCACGGGGCTCGGGGATCACCTCGTCGACGATGTTCAGCTTGAGCAGGTCGCGCGCGGTGAGCTTGAGCGCCTCGGCCGCCTTGTCGGCACGCGAGGCATCGCGGAAGAGAATCGACGCGCAGCCTTCGGGCGAGATCACCGAGTAGATCGAGAACTCGAGCATCAGCACGCGGTTGCCCACGCCGATCGCCAACGCACCGCCCGAGCCGCCTTCACCCAGCACGGTCGAGATCACCGGCACCTCGAGGCCCGCCATCACCTCGAGGTTCGAGGCGATCGCTTCAGCCTGGCCACGCTCTTCGGCACCGATGCCGGGGTACGCGCCGGGGGTATCGATGAAGGTGAAGATGGGGCGCTTGAAGCGGTTGGCCAGCTCCATCAGGCGGCGGGCTTTGCGGTAGCCCTCGGGCCGGGGCATGCCGAAGTTCCGCAGCATGTTCTCCTTGGTGCTGCGGCCCTTCTGGTGGCCCAACACCATCACCGGCTCACCATCGAGACGCGCGAAGCCGCCCACGATGCTGGGGTCTTC
>JAYTAT010000338.1:0-4488 GCA_043737315.1 Archangium sp. | reverse complement strand
CTGCTGTCGGAGTTGGTGCAGCCACCCGTCGAGCTGGTGCTTGAAGTGGAGAACGCGGAGCGGGCTGAGACAGAGAAGGCCGCGCGACTGATCACCCTCGAGCAGCAAGCGAAGGATCGATCAACCGAAGCGGCGCGCGACCTCAAGTCGGTCTACACGAAGGTCGTGGCGGTCGGCTCGATGCTCGCCAGCTTCGTAATGCAGGCGCTCGCGACGACGGGAATCGTCGAGTTCAACGCGACCCATGGGCTCGGCTACGCGCTCGTGCTGTTTGTGAACAGTCTCGTCTACACGCTCTGGCTCAGGAATCAGCCCGAGGCCAATCAACTGCAACAAAGGATCTCGATAGGCCTCGTCGGCATGAGCGTCCTCTCGGCGATTGGCTGGTGGATGGCGCTCCGCGAGGGCGTCAGCTTTCACGCAGCGGCGATCGCCTATTACCTGCTCAACTCTGCGGGCTGGTGGACCGCGGCCGTCACCGTCGAGACCCGAGGCGCGATCGTCGCGGTCGGCTTCGCGCTCGCGGCAGTGGTGGGCATGGCCTTCCCGGCCTTCGTGCTGGGGGCGGGCGGGAGCATTGGCCTGAGCCTGCTGGTGTTGTCGCGCGTGCTGCGTACGTCGACCGTGGCCCGGTTGGCCTGACGGTGGTCTCCCTCTCCCAGCGGGAGAGCGGACGCATCGACTTACTTCGCGGTCAGCCCACGCTTCTTGAGCGTCGACTCCATCGAGCCCGGGTTGATGTCGCGGCCCTGCGCCACGCGATCGTTCCAGGTCTCTGACTTGCCGATGGTGCCAGGCACCTCGACCATCTCGATCGTCCCGGGCACCGGGCAGACCAGGTGGCACAGGTTGCAGCCGACACACTCGACATCGTCGATGACCGGCAGGTGACGGCCCACCGCGCCCGCGGCCTTCACAGGCACCATCGGGATGTTCTCGGGAATGTGCGTGTGACCCGCCTTCACGTGCTCTTCGTGCGTGCGGCCGGGGATCAAGATGCACTGGTGAGCGCCGTCCATGCAGGCGACGTGGCAGAGGTTGCAGCCGATGCAGCTGTCCGGGTTGATGCGCGCCTTCAAGTTGTAGTTGAGGTCGAGATCTCCCCACTCCGAGTACGCGCCGATGGCCTTGCCGCGCAGCTCGTTGACCGACTTCATGCCCTTGCTGTCGAGGAAGTCAGACAGGCCTTCGATCATGTCTTCCACGATGCGGTAGCCGTAGTGCATCACCGCCGTGCAGACCTGAACCGAGGTCGCGCCCAGCGAGATGAACTCTGCTGCGTCGCGCCAGTTGCTGATGCCGCCGATGCCCGAGATGGCCATGTGCCTGGTCTGCGGGTTCTTCGCCAGCTGGCTCATCATGAACAACGCGATGGGCTTGACCGCGGGGCCGCAGTACCCGCCGTTGGTCGACTGGTTACCGACGCGCGGGTTGGGCACGAACGTGTCGAGGTTGACGCCCAGCAACGACTTGACCGTGTTGATGAGCGAGATCGCCGGAGCACCGCCCCTGGCCGCCGCTTCGCCGGGCTCGTTGATGTCGCCGGTGTTCGGGGTGAGCTTGATGATGACGGGCGTCTTTGCGTACTCCATCGCCCAGCGGGTGATCTCCTCGAGCACCTTGGGCTCCTGGCCCACGGCGCTGCCCATGCCGCGCTCGCACATGCCGTGCGGGCAGCCGAAGTTGAGCTCGAGACCATCGCAGCCGGTGTCTTCGGCGCGCTTGATGATCTCCTTCCAGTTCTCGAGCGTCTCCACCATGAGCGAGGCGATGAGGGTGTGCTTCGGGTAGCGCTTCTTGACCTCGTACATCTCTTTGAGGTTCACCTCGAGCGGGCGGTCGGTGATGAGCTCGATGTTGTTGAGCCCCATCATGCGCATGTTGCCGTAGTCGTTCGCCCAGAAGCGCGAGGTGACGTTGGTGACGGGGTCGCCGAGCGTCTTCCACACGGCGCCACCCCAGCCGGCGTCGAACGCTCTCATGATCTGCGGCCCGGAGTTCGCGGGCGGTGCAGAGGCCAACCAGAACGGGTTGGGCGACTTGATTCCACAGAAGTCGATGCTCAGGTCAGCCATGTCACTTCGCTCCCAGTGAATTCAGCATGTCGCGCACGGCAATCTTCGCTTCCTGCACGGCGTTCACGACCTCTTTGCCACCATTGACGCAGTCGCCGCCGCTCCACACCTTGGGGTTTCCGGTGCGCCCCGTCTTCGGGTCGACGGTGATGTTGCCGTGCGTATCGAGCGCGACCCCGGGGAAGCCCCTGGCCATGGTGGTGGCCGTCGCCTGCCCGATGGCCAGCGCGACGAGCTCGCACGACAGGTGCTCTTCGTGACCTGCGACAGGTTTGCCGTTCTCTGCGCGCGAGAGCTTCGCCCCGAGGAGCTTGCCGCCGTCACGCTCGAACGCCGCGACCACCCTGTTCTCGATCAAGCGCACGCCGTGCTTCCGGGCGTAAGCGAGCTCGTGCGCGTAGCCAGACATCGACTCTGCGCCGCGGCGGTACACCATCGCCACCTCGGCGACGCCGAGCAGCTTGAGCTCGTGCGCGATGTCGATGGCCGTGTTGCCGCCGCCGATCACCAGCGCGCGCTTCACGCCCTCGAGGGTGAGCTTCGGGTCTGACTTGATGAGCTCGATGAGCTCGACCGCGCCGTAGATACCGGCACCGTCTTCCCCCGGTACCTTGAGCTTCGAGTCAGCGCCCAGGCCCATGCCCAGGAAGACCCCGTCGAAGTCTTTGAGCAACGCTTCGGCGGAGACCTCACCCATGCCCGCCTGCCCCGCGACCACCGAGACCCCGGTCATCAGCTGCACGTCGCCCAGGCCCATCACCCACTGCATCTCTTCGAGGGCCTGGTTGCCCGACTGCTTGTACGGCGCGATGCCCAGGGAGTTGAGCCCGCCTGGGATGCTCTTGCGCTCGAAGATGATGGCCTGGTGGCCTTCGAGGGCGAGCAGGCCCGCGGCCGCGATGGAGGCGGGCCCGGCTCCGATGAGCGCAATCTTCTTGCCGGTCGGCGGCTTCTTCGCGGGCATCAACGAGGCCATCGAGCGGCTCTCGAGCGTCTCCTCGGTGGCGAAGCGCTGCAGGCGCCCGATGGCGATAGGCTCGCGGCCCCACGCGTTGAAGACGCACGCGCCGGCGCAGAGCACCTCGACCGGGCACACGCGCGCGCACGACGCCCCGAGGATGTTCTCTTTGAGGATGGTGCGGGCAGCGCCGGTGGTGTTGCCGGTGCTGATCTTGCGAATGAAGTTCGGAATGTCGATGGAGGTCGGGCACGCTTTGATGCACGGCGCGTCGACGCAGTAGAGGCAGCGGTTGGCCTCAGTGACGGCTTCTGCGGCCGAGTAAGCGGGCTTCGATTCGCTGAAGCGCTGCTCGAGGCGGCCGTCGGGCAGCACGGGGAGCGGGTACATCGAAACTCCTGGTTGAAGGGGTCGAGAGGGTCGCTTTCCGACCTCAACCTGTCAACGCTCCAGGCGGTATTTCGCTCAAACGCGCGCGACGATCTTCTCGGACTCTTCCCAGAGCCTCCGGGCCAGCACCGCGTCGTCGGCATCGGCTCGGGCAGGTGCGACGTTGCAGTCTGCGAAGTACTTCCCCGAGACCGCGGAGAGCGACGGGTGCGTGGCCACGTAGACCTCGGTCGCCGTGCCCTGCGGCACGCTCTTGAGCACCAGCGGCCCGAAGACCCCGAAGAAGAAGCCGACCACCGCATTCATGTGTCGGCCCAGGTTGGTGCGGATGACGCCAGGGTGCACCGCGTTGGCCGTTTTCTTCGTGCCTTCGAAGCGGCGCGCAAGCTCCTTGGCGAAGAGCAGGTTGGCGAGCTTCGATTGGCCGTAGTTCTTCCAGTCGCCGTAGCCCCGGCTGCCGTCGAGGTTGTCGAACTCAATGCCCTCTTTGGGCGCCATGGTGTGAGCCGCGCTGCTGAGCATCACCACGCGGCCGTCGTCGGTGAGCTGGTCGATGAGCCCGGTCACCAGAATGAAGTGGCCGATGTGGTTGGTGAAGAGCTGCAGCTCGACCCCGTGCGCGGTCTCGAGCTTCGGCAGCGCCATGATGCCGGCGTTGGCGATGAGGCCGTCGAGGCGCAGGCCCAGGCGCTTCACTTCGGCCACGCAGGCGCGAACGCTGCCCGGGTCTGACAGCTCACAGGCCAGCGGCACGGTTTCGCCCATTATTCCCGCGCAGGCCGCCTTCGCCTTCTCGAGGGTGCGGGCCGTGCCCACCACCTTTGCGCCGCGCAGGCAGAGCACGCGCAGCGCTTCCTGGCCCAGACCCGAGTTACAGCCGGTAACCAGGTACGTCTTCCCCGCGAGCGAGCGCCCTTCGGTGACCTGCTCGGCCGTCGAGCCGTAACCGAACCCACTGGGGCCCTTGCCCTTGAACAGCTCGTAGACCGACATGTGGTGCTCCTTGGGGTGAAACGCGAGCTTCGAAGTAGCGCGCTCGGGCCACGGGCGCGAACCGTTTTAGTC
>JAYTAT010000337.1:0-4489 GCA_043737315.1 Archangium sp. | reverse complement strand
AGAGCCCGCTGGAAGGTGACAAGACGAAGCCCGGCGCGGCGCTGCCTGACCTGGGTGGCGGGCTGGTACGTGTCGATCGCACGGTTCAGATGCCCGCGCCGTACACGCCGCGCAGCACGCCCGATGATTACCGCTGCTTCGTGCTCGAGTGGCCCGAGACGACCACGAAGTACATCACCGGCGTCAACGCGTTGCCCGGCGTGCCGTCGCAGGCGCACCACATCGCGCTCTACATCATCAACCCCGCCGACGCCGCGTTTCCCCGCATGTGGGATCTGGAAGACGCCACGCCCGGGTACGAGTGTTTCGGCGGGCCGTTTGGGAATCGGCCGCAGCAGTTCGCAGTGAACCTGATGACCGCGTGGATCCCGGGTTACTCCGGCACCACCTTCCCGCGCGGCGGCGGCGTGCAGATCGAGCCGGGCGCGACCATCGTGATGCAGATGCACTACAGCGTGCAGATTGGGCCGCCGCAGGTCGATCAGACCTCGATGCAGTTCACGTTGGCCGACTCGGTCACCAGGCGGCTCGCGTACCAGCCGATGCTCGACGTCGCGTGGGTCGGCGGTCAGATGAAGATCCCCGCGGCGGATCCCGAGGTGGTGCATCAATACGTGGCCGACCCGCGCTCGTTCTTTCAGCTGCTGGGTTCACCGCTCGACACCTCGAACGGCTTCAATATCGAAGCGGTGATGTTTCACATGCACACGCTGGGGCGCCAGGGACAGGTGTTCCTCGAGAAGGCCGATCGAAGGCGCATCAAGATCCTCGACATCCCCGCGTGGGATTTTCACTGGCAGAACGAGTACCAGCTGGCCGAGCCGCTGCGCTTCGAGCCGGGCGACAAGCTGCGCGTGAAGTGCAGTTTCGCCAACGACAAGCCCGGGTCAGTCGAGACGAACTGGGGTGAGAACTCGACCGAAGAAATGTGTGTGGCGAACCTCTTGTCGTCGGAATGAGGTTGTCCCTCACCCCCGGCCCTGTCCCCGCTGGCGCAGGGAGTAAGGAGTCGCGGTCATGAAGGGCATCGCGCTCACCCCCGCAGGTCACGTCGTCCTCACTCAGGCTTCTGCAGAGGGTTTGGGTCCCGACGCCGACGTGGTGGCTCGCATCGAGAAGGCCTGGGCCGGGGGAAACGGCCTGCTCCACCTGGGCTGGTCGGAGACGGAGACGGCGCTGCCGCCCGACTTCGCCTTCTGGCGAGATCTCTCCAAGGCGGTGGTCAGCGCGGTGTGCACCACCCCGGGCATCGACGAACTTCGCGAGCGGGTCGAGTTCGCTCAACCCAACGAGCAGCTCGAGGCGATGGCCGCGGCAGCGCCCCCGATGACGGGTGGCGAATATCTGAACGCCGCGGTGCTCAGCGCGCTGCAGCAGCAGATCCTCGAGGCGCTGCGCGAAGAGATGCGCTCGACGAAGAAGTCAGTGCAAGAGCTGTTCGCCTCGAAGAGCCCGGCCTGGCAAGTGGTCGGCAAGGTTCACCTGCACCTGGCGGAGAACAAGCGCGATCCCGAGCGGCCCTTCGCCTTCATGGCCAGCTACACCACCGGCCTCTCAGCGCAGGGAAAGGCCCAGCACCGCCCGCTGGGAGATGCGGTGCGCGACTCGTCTTCGGCACGCGACAAGGATCGGCTGCTGGTGTTGTTGCTGCCCATCAAGCGCGCCGCCGAACGAGCCACCTTTCTCAAGGAGCTCGTCGAGTCGGGCAAGATCTTCCACCCGCTGGCGTGGACCGCGCGCGAAGCCCATCGTTTTCTGCAGGAGCTCCCCGCGCTCGAGAACAGCGGCGTGGTGGTGCGCGTGCCCGACTGGTGGAAGGCGCGTCAACCGCCGCGGCCTGTCGTCTCCGTTTCAGTCGGGGGAACACAGCCGACCTCCGTCGGTCTCTCGGCGATGCTCGACTTCTCGGTGCAGATCTCGCTCGGCGGTGAAGAACTCACCGAAGCAGAGCTCAAGGTGCTGCGCGGCGCATCCGATGGGCTCGTGCTCCTCAAGGGGAAGTGGGTCGAGGTCGATCGTCAGAAGCTCGATCAAGTGCTCGCGCATTGGCAGACCGTTCGCGATCAGGCAGGCGACGGCATCTCGTTTCTCGAGGGCATGCGCTTGCTGTCGGGCGCTGCGATCACCGGCACGGAAGAGCTGAACGAAGTCCGCGAGTGGTCGAGCGTTCAAGCCGGGCCCTGGCTGACGCAGACGCTGCAGGCCCTGCGGGCCCCGGGCAACGCGGATCCAGGCGAGGCACTTCGCGCTGAGCTGCGGCCGTATCAACGCGCAGGTGTGCAGTGGTTGTGGTTGCTCTCGCAGCTGAAGCTCGGCGCCTGCCTGGCCGACGACATGGGCCTGGGGAAGACGGTGCAGGTGATCGCGCTGTTGCTCGTGATGAAGAAGAAGTCGGCTGTGAAAGGGCCGCACCTGCTGGTCGTGCCGGCCTCGCTCATCGCCAACTGGAAGGCCGAAGCGAGCAGGTTCGCGCCGTCGTTGAACGTGGTGGTGGCGCACCCCTCAGAGCTGCGGCTCACAGCCGACGAACCAGGTGAGGTGGTGGGCGCCGACGTGGTGATCACCAGCTACGGCACCGTGCACCGGGTGCCCTGGTTCAAGGCGCGCCGCTGGGGGCTGGTGGTGCTCGACGAAGCGCAGGCCATCAAAAACCCGGGCTCGCAGCAGACCCGCGCCGTCAAGCAACTCGAAGGCGTGGTGCGCATCGCGCTCACCGGAACACCGGTCGAGAACCGGCTGGGCGATCTCTGGTCGCTGTTCGATTTCTTGAACCCCGGCCTGCTCGGCTCTGCCAGGCAGTTCACCGCGTTCGTGAAGAAGAGCACTTCGTTCGGGCCGCTGCGTGAGCTGACCCGGCCGTACATCTTGCGCAGGCTCAAGACCGATCGCACCGTGATCTCGGATCTTCCCGAGAAGACCGAGATGAA
Source organism: Archangium sp. (assembly GCA_043737315.1). Classification (GTDB taxonomy): domain Bacteria; phylum Myxococcota; class Myxococcia; order Myxococcales; family Myxococcaceae; genus Archangium_A. The sequence goes on along the minus strand of JAYTAT010000337.1, from coordinate 1,562 downwards.
AGCGTGGTGCACGCTGAGCAAACGCCAGGCGGCGCTGTACCAGGAGTCGGTCGAGAAGCTGGCCAGGGAGCTCAAGCAGGTCGACGGCATCAAGCGGCGCGGCCTGGTGCTCTCGTACCTGATGCGCTTCAAGCAGCTGTGCAATCACCCTTCGCAGTGGCTGGGCGACTCCGGGTACGCGGCCGAAGAGAGCGGAAAACACGAACGGCTTGAGCAGCTGTGTGAGGTGATCGCCTCGCGCCAGGAGAAGGTGCTCGTCTTCACGCAATTCAGAGAGATGACTGAGCCTCTCGCCCAGTGGCTCGAAGGCGTGTTCGGCAAGCCGGGCCTCGTGTTGTCGGGCGATACGGCGGTGAAGAGCCGCCAGGGGTTGGTCAAGCGCTTCCAGGAAGAAGAGGCGGTGCCGTTCTTCGTGCTGTCCCTCAAGGCGGGCGGCACGGGGCTCAACCTCACCGCCGCATCGCACGTGATTCACTTCGATCGGTGGTGGAACCCGTCGGTGGAAAATCAGGCCACCGATCGCGCCTACCGCATCGGGCAGAAGCGCAACGTGCTGGTGCATAAGTTCATCTGCCGCGGCACCATCGAAGAGCGGGTGGACGAGCTGATCGAATCGAAGCGCAAGCTTTCCACCGAGCTGCTCGAGGGTGGCGGCGACGAGCTCGCGCTCACCGAGCTCGACGACTCGGCGTTGCTGAAGATGGTATCGCTCGACCTGCACACAGCGCGCGCGGAGGCGTGAGAAGAAATGGCTTGGTACCGCTCGTATGACGATGGCCGATTTCCCCGGCAGCTCACGGTGGGTCAGCGCCAGGCCCAGGCGAAGGCAGAAGCGGCCCGCCTGACCAAGAAGGGCCGCAAGCTGAGCCCGGTGGTGATCGAGGGCTCAGCCATCGCCCGCACCTTCTGGGGCAAGGCCTGGTGCGAGCACCTCGAGAGCTACAGCGACTACGAGAGCCGGCTGCCGCGTGGCCGCAGCTATGCGCGCAATGGGTCGGTCATCGATCTGCAGCTGGGCCCGGGCTCGGTGCGCGCGCTGGTGAGCGGCTCTCAAGTCTATGAGGTGACGATCGACGTCGAGCCGCTTGCCCTGCCGCGATGGAAAGCGCTCGTCGCCCAGTGCGCAGGGAAGATCGATTCGGTCGTCGAGCTGCTCAGTGGTGAGCTCTCTGACGCGGTGATGGAGCGCTTGTGTGATCCGAAGCAGGGGCTCTTTCCGTCGTCGGGCCAGCTGTCGTTGTCGTGCTCGTGCCCAGACTCGGCCGGGTTGTGCAAACACCTCGCGGCGGTGCTCTACGGCGTCGGTGCGCGGTTCGATCAAGCCCCGGATCTGCTCTTCGTGTTGCGCGGCGTCGACAAGCTCGACCTCGTGAGCGCGGCCACGGCGGGCGCGATGGGGAGCAAGAAGAAGGCGAAGGGTGAGCTCAAGAGCGAAGACCTCGCTGACATCTTCGGCATCGAGCTCGATGGGGGCGCAGCGCCTGTGGTTCTGAAGAAGAAACCGAAGAAGAAACGTTAGCTCCCAAAGCCCCTCACCCCGACCCTCTGCCCGCTTCGCAGGG
>JAYTAT010000336.1:0-4491 GCA_043737315.1 Archangium sp. | reverse complement strand
CACCACCGATGGTGCGCACCTGCGCCACGCCTTCGATTTTCGCAAGCGACGGTTCGATCTTGTCTTTGATGAGCTGGCGCAGCTCAGTGCTCTCGAGGTCGGCGCTGACGGCGTAGGTGAGAATCGGAGCGGCCCCGATGTCGATGCGGCTGACCTTGGGCGCGGTGACGTCGCTGGGCAGGTTCTGCACGCCCGCCACCTTGTCGCGCACTTCCTGAACGGCGCGGTCGAGCGGCACGCTCAGCTTGAACTGCACGAAGACGAGGCCCACGTTTTCGCGGGCAAAGCTCTGGATGGTGTCGACGCCCTGAATGCCGGCGACCGCGTCTTCCAGCGGCTTGTTCACCTGCGCTTCGATCTCCGACGGGCCTGCGCCCCGGTAAACGGTGGTGATGGCCACGAAGGGGAAGCTGACGTCGGGGAAAAGATCGGTGCCCAGACGCGAGACACCCAGGAGCCCCAGCACGATCAACAACAACGACATCATCGTGGTGAAGACCGGCCGTTTGATTGAGAGATCCGAGAGCGTCATAAAACGGAGCCGCCAGCGGCGGAACGCCGCGCGAGACAGACGGGAGCAAAGCGGACGGCTGGCCGAGGCGAAGTGACCAAGGAAAATGGAACAAAGCCGCCAGCGGCGGAACGCCGCGCGAGACAGACGGGAGCAAAGCGGACGGCTGGCCGAGGCGAAGTGACCGGGCTCATCGCAAGGTGACCTTGGTGCCGTCGACCAACGCCGACGTCGGGTAGTCCACCACCTGCGTGACCGGCGTCGAGGTGGTGACGGTCACGGTGGTGTTGTTCCGCTCCATCACCTTGACCGGCACGCGCCGAAGCGAGCCCGTCTCGTCGACCGAGAACACATGCTCACCACCGCTGGTGCCCAGCGCCGTCGAAGGAATCATCACGGCGGCCCTGGGTTCACCCAACGAGATGGTGACGCGCGCAAGCGTGTTGGCCAGGAAGCGGCCATCGGTGTTGGGCACGGTGATCTCGAGCGGCAGGCGCCGCGTCTGGGGATCCGCCGAAGGCAACACCACCTTGACCACGGCGTCGTCGGTGGCAGCGCCCGAACCCGTCGCCTCTACCCGAACCTTGAGGCCCGCTTTGATCGACTCGCGCACCTTTTCGGGCACGGTCACCTTGAGCACGAGCGGGTCGAGCTGCATCAGAATGAAGACGGGCATGCCCGGCCCCACCATGCCGCCGGTGTTGTCGGGCGCGTCGACCACGGTGGCTGCGAACGGAGCGGTCAGAAAGTGACGGCGTTGACCTGCACGCGCCTGCGCCACGCCGGCCTGTGCCTGCGCGACCTGGGCCTTGGCGGCTTTGGCCTGCGCGTCGGTCTGCTTGAACTGCAGGTCAGACACGCTGCCTTCCGCCTTGAGTTTCTCGTTGCGGCTGGCCACGTCGAGCGCGAGCGCAGCGCCCGCTTCGGCGGCCATCAACCCCGCTTCGGCCTGCGCGACCTGCGCGTTGATGATCTCCGTGTCGAGGCTGCCCAGTGGCTGGCCGTTCTTCACCAGCTCACCTTTGGCCACGCGGCTGACGGTCAGGCGCCCACCGACTTCGAAGCCCAGCGGGAGCAGGCGCGAGGGCCCCAGCTGACCTGTGACCGCTTCTCGGCTGCTGGCGGTGACCGGGCGCGCAGCCACGATGCGAACCTTCGGTGCGGTGACGGGGCCCTCGGCGAGGGCGGTGACGGCGAGAAGAGCGGCGAAGACAGCGACAAGACGGGTCATGCGATTTTCCTGGTGAAACAAGGTCGCGGAGGTCAACGGTGCCTCCGTTTGGCGGGGGCGGTCAGCGAAGGTGTCGAGCGGGCCGCACGCAAGGTGGTCGGGCGGCGCACCAAGTCGTCGCGCTGGCGCCGCAGGCTGGCCGAGGTGGCGCCGTCACCCATAATCAAGTGCAACGAATCAACCCACGGCTCGAAGTCGGGCTTCTCGGTGAGCTTCAACATGCGCCTTACCATTAACAAGAAGGTGCCGGTCATCATCCAGCCGAACAACTCGGGCGCCACGTCGTTGCGCAGCAGCCCCGCACGCTGCAGCACGCGGCAGCTGCTCTCGACGCGCTCACTCTCGTGATCGAGCATCGCCCACATCACCGTCTCGAAAGGGGTGCCCTGGCTGCCGCGCAAGAGCACGTCGACGACGTCGCGCCACTGCCACAGCAGCTCGAGCGCCCTGGTGTCGGCACAGACGTCGAGCTCGTGCAGCTCAGTGATGAAGGGCTCGGGGTCTCCCTTCCCCGGCATGCCCTGGCTCATGAGCTCGATGTATGCGAACTCCCGCTCGCTGCGGATGCGTTCGAAGTGCAACTCGAGCTCGTCGACCAACTCGCGGAAGAGCGCCTCTTTGCTCTCGAAGTGCAAATAGAATGCGCCCTTCGACAACCTGCTGGCGTGGGTGATGTCTTCGATGCGGGCCTTCTGAATGCCGCAGCGAACAAACTCGCGTCGCGCGGCGGCGACCAAGGCACTGCGGGCGAGTGGATCTCGGGGGCGAGCCATGGCGGGGAAAACGTGACTCGTGTCAGTAACCCCGCGGTCAATAATGGGCAAGGAATCGCTGAATACGGGGTCACTGACTGAAGAAACCGGGACTGAAGTGGCCGGTAAGTTGCGGGCGCGTGGGGCGGAACTACCTTGGCCCACATGCGAACTCTGGCTCCTGCTCTCGCGCTGTGTTTCATCGCCTGTGGCCCCAACGTGGTGAGCGATCAGCCGACCACCTCTTCGCGCTGTCTTTCTCTGACCGAACCTTCCGGGGGCCTCACTTCTTCGCTCCCCTCGCGCGTGGGCTGGATGTTCAAGGTCGACACCTGCGGCGGCGAGCCGGTGGCGGGGTTGTCAGCGACGCAGTTCGAGATCTTCGAAGACGGCAAGAAGGTGAGCGCCTACGAGTCGCAGCAGCGCGTGTCGCCCAAAGGTGAACGGTTTCGTTTGTACTCGGTGGTGTTGCTCGACCTGTCGGGTTCGATGCTGCGCTCGGGCGACTTTCCCCAGGTGCAGGCCGCCGCGGGGCGCTACCTCGACGAGGCCCTGGCCGGTGGCGGCGATGGCCACCGCGTCGCGCTGATGACCTTCGACGGCCGGCAAGAGCCGCAGCTGCTGGTGAACTACACGTCGAATCGGGGGGCCCTGAGGGCGGGGCTCGACTCGCTGTCGCAGACGGAGTGCCGCGGGTCGAGTGAGTGCGCTGGCTTCAGCGATCGCCGCACGTGTGCAGGTTGGCGCTGCGTGGACGACTCGACGAACTTGAACGGCGCGGTGGTGGCGACGCTCAGCTCGTTGAAGGCGCAGCTGGCGGCCAGCGACGTGCCCTGGCGTGACGGCGCGGTGGTGCTGTTCACCGACGGCACTGATCAGGCAGCGCGGGTCACCTCCTCCGAGGCGCAAAAGGCAGTGCTGACCTCGGGCCAGCACGTGTTCACCATCGGGCTGGGCGGCGAGGTCGACAAGGTCGCGCTCGAGGCGCTGGGCAAAGATGGCTACTGGCCGGTCGCCAGGGCCGAGCTGCTCGACGCCGCGTTCGCTGAGATTGCCAGTCGGGTGGCGCGACTGGCGAACCGCTTTTACGTGCTCGAGTACTGCAGCCCCAAGCGCAGCGGCACGCACACGCTCAAGGTGGTGGCCACCGTCGACACGGCCCAAGAGGGCGTGCTGGTCGGTTCGTTGTCAGGTCAGTTCGACGCGACCGGTTTCAGCAGCGGCTGCGAGCTATGATCATGAAGCGGTGCCGGTAGCAACGGAACGCTGGCCGAGGTGGAGCGACCCGTATCAAGGAGGCATGGTCGCGGGCGTGAGCTCAGACTCTCCCTTCAGCTTCTTGCTCTCGGCCCACTTCTTGAGGTCGAACAGTACCAGCTTCACCGTCGGGCCCTCGAGCTGAACACCGGCGCTCAACACGCCCGCGTGCACGAGCACGTTGCCCCAGGGCTCGAGCCGCTTGTCTGACGTGCTGACCTCGCGCAGGGTCATGGCACCTTCGGCCCGCACGCTCTGCGAGGTCAGGATGAGCCTGGGAAGCTCGATGGAGTCTTCCTTCACGATCATCTCGGCCGAGGCCTTCACGTTGGGCGAGTTGGTGAGCAGGTTGATCGCCTTGGGCAGCGGGAGGTTGGCCGAGACGATCGAGAGCATGGGCTGCAGGTTCGAGGCGCCGACTCCGAACTTCGTCGACCACTGCGTCTTGCCCTTGGGCGTGAAGAGCGCTTGTTCGACGACGGCCTTGACCCAGAACGCCGAGGTCTTGCCGTCGGCCTTGAGCGTGGCGTCTTCGATGGCCACGCTGCTCCCCGAGAAGTCGAGCGCGCCGCTGACGAGATTGAGCGAGCGGATCTCGCCGTGCACCTGGAGCTTGCCCATCACGGTGGCGCTGCGGTTCTTCACCGAGACGGCGCTCGCGGTCACGTCGATGCTTCCACGGCCGCGCGCAGGCTCGGAGTCGAGTGAGAGTTTTCCCTCGATTTCACCGCTCCCCTCCG
>JAYTAT010000335.1:0-4494 GCA_043737315.1 Archangium sp. | reverse complement strand
ACGAGCTGGCGAAGCTCAACGGGGGGCCGACCATCGACCGGCCTCCTTACGCGATGGGTGACTACACCGGGCGCCGCGGCGTCGAGCGCGCGTACGAGCAGGTGCTGCGGGGCCGAGATGGCTGGGTGAAGGAGGTCGTCAACGCGCGCGGCGAGGTGATGCGCGACGCCAACGGCAACGTGCTCAAGCGTGACGAGGTGCCCCCGCAGCCGGGCCGCAACGTGGTGTTGTCGATCGACGCGCGGCTCCAGGCGGAAGCCGAGCAGGCGTTCCCCGGCACGGCAGGTTCGATCGTGGTGCTCGACGCGAAGACGGGCTTCGTGCGCGCGATGGTGAGCCGGCCTTCGTTCGATCCCAACGAGATGACCGGCCGTGTCTCGCCGCAGCGGCTGGCGGCGCTGAGCAAAGATCCGCTGCAGCCGATGGTCTTCCGCGCGGGTGCAGAGCACTACAGCCCCGGCTCGACCTTCAAGGTGGTCACCATGCTGGCGGCGCTCCAGTCAGGCGCGTTCACCGCCAACTCTTCCGTCACGTGCGGCGGCGGGTATCAGCTCGGGTCTCGCCGCTGGCGTTGCCACAAGGAGAGCGGCCACGGCCTGGTGCACGCGCGTCAGGCGATGCAGTGGAGCTGCGACACGTATTTCTACAAGGTGTCCGACTCCATCGGCATCGATGCGATCGCGAGCGTCGGTAAGTCGCTGGGCCTGGGCAGCGTCACCAGCCTCGGCGTGGCGGCAGAGGTGCCCGGCGTGATGCCCGACACCGAGTACCACAACAGGGTGACGCCCGGTGGCTACACCAGGGGCATGGCCCTCAACACGGCCATCGGGCAGGGCGATGTGAACGTGACGCCGCTGCAACTCGCGGTGGTCTATGCCGCGATCGGCAACGGTGGCCGGGTGTACCAACCGCAGGTGGTCGAGCGGGTGGAGACGCCCGAAGGCGAGGTGGTCGAGCAGTTCGGCCCCAGGCTGGTACGCGAGATCGAGATGACGCCCGAACAGCACGCGGTGTTGTTGGACGCGCTCAAGGCGGTGGTGAACGAGCCGGGTGGTACGGCGTTTCGCAGCCGGCTGGCCGACGTCACGGTGGCAGGCAAGACGGGCACGGCCCAGGTGTCGCGGCTCGGCGCCGTGCGCTTGAAGAAGGAACAGATGTCGTACTGGGAGCGCGACCACGCGTGGTTCACCGCCTTCGCGCCCGCGGAGGATCCGGAGATCGCGGTGGTGGTGCTCAACGAGCACGGTGGTCACGGTGGTTCTGACGCGGCGCCAGCGGCGATGGCGGTGATCAAGAAATATTTCGAGCTCAAGCGCATCGACGGTGAAGCGTTCGGTCTCGAGTACGCGCCGCCCAAACCCGCCCCCGCGGTGAAGGCCCCCCTTCTTGCGCCCCCGTTGGCGCCACCTCGCGAGCCCACCGGAACAGGCCTCGCCGTGCAGCCGGCTGGTGTGCCCACGAAAGACACCGGCGCGGGGATCGAGCGCGATCCCAAGCCGGAGATGGCCTCGACGCCCGCGCCGCCGCTGCCCGATGTGGCGCCCGTACGCGTGGCGCCTGATGAACCCGCGGCCCCGCCGCCTGATGAGGGTGCGCGCTGATGGAACTCCGTGTCGAACCACGCGCGACCGCGCACGTGCCCTGGGTGCTGGTCACCGGCGTGTTGATGACCGCGGCGGTGGGCATCTACAACCTCGCTTCGGCCTCCCGCCCACCGAGCTCGCCGGTGTGGACGAGTCAGTTGCTCTATCTGGGCGTGGGCATCGGGCTGGTCGTGCTGATGGCGCTGGTCGACTACCGGCTCATTCAACGGGCCACCGTTCCGCTCTACCTGCTCAACATCGGCGCGCTCATCGCACTCAAGTGGTTTGGCCATACCGCAAAGGGCGCAGAGAGCTGGTTCGTGCTCGGCCCGTTCCGCGTTCAGCCGGCCGAGTTCATGAAGCTGACGATGGTGTTGATGCTGGCCAAGTATTTCCACGATGACGACCGGCCCAATCAACCCGCGCAAGGCTTCTTGCGGCTGATCCCCGCTGGAGCGATCTCCCTGTTGCCGATCGGCCTCGTGTTGGTTCAGCCCGACCTCGGCACCGCGCTGATGATGGTGTTCACCGCGGTCACCATCATCTTGTTCAGCAAGCCGACGTTGCCGGTCTCGATCGCCTTCGGGCTCATCTGCGCTATCAGCTTCGGCGTGTTGTGGAACGACTACGTGCGCGACCAGCCCGAGCCCCGTTTCACCGTGCTGCGGCACAAGCTCAAGAAGCACCAGGACGCGCGCATCTCGGGTTGGTTGGATCCCACCAGCGACTTGAAGGGCACCGGCTACCACGCGATGCAGTCGAAGATCGCGGTCGGCAGCGGGGGCTGGGGCGGCAAGGGTTGGAAAGAGGGCACCCAGACGGGCCTGCGCTACCTGCCCGAGCAGCACACCGACTTCATCTTCAGCGTCTTCGCGGAAGAACAGGGCTTCGGGCGGTGCCTGATGTTGCTGGTCTTGTACGGCGTGCTGCTGCTCGGAGGGCTCAGCGTCGCGCTCAACGCGAAGGAACGCTACGGCGCGTTCGTGACCATCGGCATCTGCGCGATGATCTTCTGGCAGGTGTTCGAGAACATCGGAATGGTGACCGGCCTGTTGCCCATCACGGGCATCACCTTGCCGCTCATGAGCTACGGCGGCAGCTCGATGGTCAGCGTGATGATCGGGGTGGGGCTGCTGGTGAACGTCTCGATGCGAAGGCAGATGTTCCGCGCGTGAGCCGTGCTACAGCCGCGGCGGCATGAACCCGGCGCTCGTCATCATTCCCACGTACAACGAACTCGACAACCTCGGCCCCATCACGGCGGCCGTGCTGAAAGCCGACCCGCGCGTCGACATTCTGGTCGTTGACGACAACAGCCCCGACGGTACGGGCAAGCGGGCCGACGAGCTCGCCGCGAAAGAGCCGCGCATCAAGGTGCTCCACCGCGAGAAGAAGCAGGGGCTCGGCCGCGCCTACCTGCACGCCTTCCGCTGGGCGCTCGAGCACCCGTATCAGTACGTCATCGAGATGGACGCCGACTTCAGCCACGATCCAAGGTTCCTCACCGGGCTCATCGATACGGCCGTCAACGGCGCCGACGTCGCGTTGGGCAGCCGGTACGTCGAAGGCGGCGGCACGGTGAACTGGGGTGTGAGCCGGCAGCTCATCAGCCAGGGCGGTTCGCTCTACGCGCGCACCATTCTGGGCGTGAAGGTGAAGGACCTGACCGGCGGCTTCAAGTGCTTCAACCGCCGCGTGCTCGAATCGATCGATCTCGATGCGGTGCAGTCGAGCGGCTACGCGTTTCAGATCGAGCTGACCTTCCGCGCGCTGAAGAAGGGCTTCACCGTGAAGGAAGTGCCGATCGTGTTCGAAGACCGCCGCGTAGGTCAGTCGAAGATGAGCCGGAAGATTTTCCTCGAGGCGGTCACGATGGTGTGGAAGCTCCGCTTCACGGTGTGACTTCGATGCTCGCGACGTTCGCCCTCGCGCTGCCTGCGGTGTTCTTCATCGTCGACCCGATCGGCGTGGTGCCGCTGTTCGTGGCGATGACCGCGAAAGACTCACCCGAGAAGTGTCGTGGCATGGCGCTGCGAGCGTGCGTGACCGCTGCCTCGATCCTCTGCTTCTTCGGGCTCTTCGGAACGATCATCTTCCAGGTGTTCGGCGTGACGCTGGCTGCTTTTCGCGTGGCGGGCGGGCTGCTGCTGATGCTGACGGCGCTCGACATGTTGCGCGCAAAAAACCCGGGTACCAAGACCAGCGAGGCCGAGACGGCCGAAGGCAGCGCGCAGGAAGACATCGCGATCGTCCCGTTGGCGATGCCGTTGCTCGCGGGCCCCGGCGCGATCGCAACGGTTATGGTGCTGATGGCGAAAGAAGGCCCGCGGCACGAGGTGGCGCTGCCGGTGCTGGCGGCGATTCTGATCACCATGGGGCTGGCCTACGTGACCTTGCGCAGCGCGCATCTGATCAAGCGCGTGCTCAAGCAGACGGGCATCGCCATCCTCGAGCGCATCTTCGGCCTCATCCTCGCGGCCATCGCCGTGCAGTTCGTCTTCGAAGGCGGCAGGGAGTTGTTGAGGGGCTGACCCATTCGACGTGGTAGTCAGAAAGAACTCATGGCCACGCAGTTCGGGAAGTACACGCTCGAGAAGAAGATCGGCGCCGGGGGCATGGCCGACGTCTGGCTCGCGCAAGGTCCCAACGGCGTCTGCGTGCTCAAGTGCCCGCACCCGCACCTGTGCGGCAACCCCGACTTCGTGCGCATGTTCCTCGACGAGGCGTCGCTGCTCGCGCAGCTGCACCACCCGGGCATCGCGCAGATCTCAGACCTGGGGCAGGTCAAGGGCGTCTACTTCCTGGCCATGGAGTACGTGCCGGGCTTCGACCTGATGACGGTCAGCCTCGAGCACGAACGTCACGGTGAGTTGTTGGGCCCCGAGCTGTGCGCACGCATCGTGGCCGACGC
>JAYTAT010000334.1:0-4499 GCA_043737315.1 Archangium sp. | reverse complement strand
CAGCAGGCCCTTGAGGAACTGCGCGTTGGCCACCGTCCTGCCGACCAGGGGTTGACCTGGCGTGGTCCAGGTTCCCGGCGCGGCCAGCATTCCCAAAGTTCGCATGGCGGCGAACCCTAGCCGCGTTCGAAATCACGGACAGCTCGATGCTGCCCATTGCTGCGCGAGATCCCGGGTGCTCGACGAGTCGGCACCCAACGCGCGGTAGAGGGCAATCGTGGTCGCAGCCACACCCGGCGTCGTGCCGCCGTAGCCCAGCAGGCCCACGAACGGAGCGTCGCCTTCCGCCGAGGGATTGAAGTCGACGAAGGGGTAGGTGCCGAAACTGCCCGGGCTGGAATACCGCCGGGCGCGCGAGCACTGGGCAGAGAAACTCGGCTCGGGGCACTCTGTCCAGTTGCCGAGGTTGTAGTGCCACGCTTCGCCGTCATCGAGCAGCGGCGAATACTCGATGGCCACGCCCTGCCGTGCCACCTCGTCACCCAACAGCTCGGCCACCGCGGCCAGCGGGAGGATCTCGCCATGCACCACCTTCGAGAGGAAGGGCGTGTAGTCACCGGCGGTGTAACGCATCGAACCCGCAGGAGACGGCGAGTTGCCCGCCCCCGAGGCAGGGAAGAAGCCGCCGGGGCCGAACTGCGTGGGTCCCGGGCTCGCCAGTGGCGTCTGGAAGACCCGATGCACTTCTTTGAAGCGTTTGAAGAGCGCGCCCCAGTCGCCCAGCCCCGAGGCGTGAGCTGCAGCGCGTGCAGCGACGAAGAGATGCGCGCCGCTGTAATAGAACGTGCGAGGTGTGGTCCCGTTCGCGTTCTCCGAGAGGTTCGCGTCGACGAGGTTGCTGATGCAGACGTCGGGATCGGTCAGCGAGCCGATGCACGCGTGCTCGCGCTCGAGACCTGAGGTGAAGCTGAGCAACTGACGCAAGGTCACGCTCGCCAGCCGGTTCGACGCGCCCAGCGAGCCGACCGTCGGCTTCCATGAAGTGCCGGAGGCTGCGGGCAGGAAATCCTTGATGGGGCTGTCGAGCGTGAGGGGCCGCCCGTTGACCATGCCTCCACCTGGGTAGTTGCCGGGGTTGGTGACGACGTCGAGCACCACGGTCGCGGCGATCCACTTCGCGGTCGAGGCCGATTGAATCAGGGTGGTCTCGGTGACGGGCGCCTTACCGGCAATGGCGCGGTAGGCACGGAACACCCGCCCGTCGGAGTCGCGTCGCAGCTCGAGGTAGAAGCTCTCGGTGGCGGGAGCCGCAGCCAGCGTCGCGCTCATCTTTGCTTCGAGCTCAGCTGTGCACTTCACGCCGCCATCGCCGACGCCCCCATCGTTGACCACGGGCGGCTCAGTCATCGGTTGCGGCCTGCCGCAGCCCAGGCACACCAGCCCCGCCATCATCGCCAGCCGAATCACGCTCATGAACTGTTCAACACGGCCCAGTGCATTTGGTTGCGGAGCCATGAAAATACGCCCTCGACTGCTCTCGAGGGGAACGGTTGGATGCGCGCCGATGACTGACAAGCGCCGCGAGAAGTTGCTGCCGGTGCCGCGCTGGCCCACTCGCGAAGAGGCGGCTGGGGCGCGGTGGTTTCAGCCCGTGCAATTGGGGCCGGTGAACGCTGCGACGCGCACCTGGGTTCCCGCGATGGTGCCCTGGCGATCGAACGAAGCAGGCGAGACCACAGCAGAGGTGATCGCCTGGTACGAACGGTTCGCTCGCGGCCGGCCAGGCGTGTTGGTGGTCGAGGCCACCGGTATCCGCGATGTGCCTTCAGGGCCGTTGCTGCGCGCGGGTGATGATCGGTTCGTCGACGGCCTCTCTCGCCTCGTCGACGCGGTGAAGCGCGCGAGCGGTGGTGAGACGAAGCTGTTCATTCAATTGATCGACTTTCTGGCCATCAAACGAAGGCCGCAGCGCAGTGCGTATCTCTCGCGGTTTCTCACGCTGACGCCTGAGCTGCGCTCACTGCGGCCCGAGTTGGATGAAGGGGGGCTGCGTGCGTATCTCGACTCGCTCGACGACGACACGCTGGCCGGGCTGCTTCCGAAGCGGGAACTCGAGGCGCTGCGTTTTGGTTTGCGAGAGCGCGTGACGGACACGCAGTTGCCGCACATCGCTGCGTTGCCGCGGGTGCTGCCCGGGCTGTTTGCCGACGCTGCCTCGCGGTGCGCTCGCGCGGGCTTCGATGGTGTCGAGCTGCACTACGCGCACGCCTACACGATGGCCTCGTTTCTCTCTGCGTTGAACACGCGAGAGGATGGCTACGGTGGGCCTCGTGAGGCGCGGGTGCGGTTGCCGCTCGAGGTGTTCGCGGCCACTCGTGCGGCAGTACCGGCTTCGTTCGCGGTGGGGTGCCGCTTCCTCGCGGATGAGATCATCGAGGGCGGCAACCGGCCCGGTGACGCGGCGTTCTTCGCCGTCGAGTTCGCCCGTGCCGGGATGGATTTTCTGTCGCTCTCGCGCGGCGGAAAGTTCGAAGACGCCAAGCAGCCGAAGGTCGGCGCGTCGGCGTACCCGTACACCGGGCCTTCAGGGCATGAGTGCATGCCGACCACGAAGCTTGCGGCTCCGTGGGGGCGCAATATCGAGGCGGTTGCGTTCGTGAAGCGGGCGCTGATGCACGCTGGGTTCGTGACGCCCGTCGTGGCGTGCGGCGGGATCGCGACGCTCGAACAGGCAGAGTCGATTCTCGAACAACGGCAAGCGGACGTCGTTGCCAGTGCTCGGCAGTCACTCGCGGATCCCGACTGGCTGCTCAAGCTTCGGCTGGGGCGCGGTGCAGAGATCAGGCGATGTTTGTTCACGAACTACTGCGAGGGGCTCGACCAATCCCACCAGGCGGTGACGTGCCAGTTGTGGGATCGCCTGAAGGGTCTTGCGGATGATGCGACCGTGATGAGGGCTCCCGATCGGCGCCGGCTGTTGGCCCCTGATTGGGTCTAGCGCCTCTCCCCGCTGTCGGGGAGAGGGTAGAGAAGGGTCAGGCCGCGTTGCGGATGAGGTCGGCCATCTTGAAGGCGGCGAACTGGCTGAGGTTGTAGCGATCGCCCTGTGCGGCAGGCGTCGCGTCGTTCTTCCGTGAGCCCATCAGGCCCTTGACGACATCGAAGAGCTGGTTGCTGCTGCTGGCCTGCGAGCCGAGCCCGATGACCGAGCCGAGGCCGGTCTTGCTGAGCAGCGTGCCGGCCTTGCCGAGCAGACCGCCGCCCAGGTTACCCACGAGCCCGCCGATGATGCCCTTGAGGCCGCCACCGTTGATCACGCTGTTGGCGATGCCGACGATCTTCGCAGCGCCCGCGATGAAGGGGCCCACGCCCGGAATGAACGAAGCCAGCTTGCCCAGCGGCCCGTTGAGGATCTTGTTGGCGAAACCGACGGCCTTCTTCGCGAAGCTGCCAATCTTCTTGAACGCCTTGCCGATGCCTTTGAGCAGACCCATTTTTTAAACTCCGGAGAAAAAGAGGAACGTTGAGTGGTTATCGCCCGCCTGCCAACGCGAGTTGCGCCCGGCGAGCACTTCGAAAAGCCAGTGGTTTCAGGTCTTTCCGCGCGGGCGTGACTTCTTGACGACCGCTTCCAAGTCAGGATTCGAGGCCGCGCTGAGCGCTTTTCCGCCCGCGTTGCTCAGCTCGACCGCGTTCTTCTTCGTCTTGTCGAACCCGCTGGGCCCCTGGCCGGCCTTGATGGCCTCGACGCTGGCCTTCACGCTGGCCTCGAGCTCGGCGTTGGTCGGTGCGTGCACGCCCATCTTCTTCAGGTTGTCGTCGCTCACCACGAGGAACGCGGGCTCTACGCCCGGGTTGTTCAAGTAGTAGCCCACGGTGTTCACGAACTCGTCGAGCGTCATCTCGAGCTCGGCGGCCATCTTCGTCACGTTCGGGTCAGAGAGGATCTTCGCGCGTTGCTCAGCGGAGATCGGCGGGGGCGCGTCGAGGTTTTTCTGTTCGGTCGTATCGCTCATGGAGGCCTCGGGGTCAGCGGAGCGCCAGAGTATCGCGAGATCGATGCACCGCTGTCGACCACTTCGGTCGCTGAGGTAAGACAGGCCATGCTCACTGCCGCGCTCGTGCTCTCGCTGGCCGCCTCTGCTGAGGTCGCCGTGCTCAGCTCTCAGAACGACGTGGCCGAGCTGCGTTTTCAACCGCTGGGCATGGCTGAACTGGTGCCGCCCGTCGCTCGTTTCTCGCACGCCGAAGGCAGCGCGGTGAAGGGCTCGTTGATCCCGCGCAGCCGCGTGGTGGTCGCGTCGGCCACCATGTTTCCGGGCGGCGATCTCTCGTTCGCCAATTCGTTGATCAGGCTCGAGGCCGGCAAGAGCCCGCGCGTGCTCGCAGACCAGCTCGTTTATGGTTCGCGTCCACTCGTCACCGCGGAAGGCAGGGTGTTCGTCTCACGCGGCGTCGCAGGGCTCGAGCCGGTGGATGGCCGTGACGCGCTGCGCGTCGACGCGTTGAGCATCGAGGAGATCGATCCCACCACTGCCGCGCGCCGGGTCGTCTATTCC
>JAYTAT010000333.1:0-10987 GCA_043737315.1 Archangium sp. | reverse complement strand
AGCTGCGCGTCTTCCCTGCGCCGAAGGGCCGCGTGTTTCACGGCTTCGAGTTCGGCTCGGTAACGAAGGGCCTCGAGGCGATCCGGCTCATCTTCCGCGAAGGGCTGCGGCCGGCGGTGGTGCGTCTGTACGATCCGTTCGACACCGCGTTCGTGGGCAAGGGCAAGGCGCCGAAGAAGCCAGACGTGCCCCCTTCGAGGCGAAGCATCTTGCAGACCACGGTGTTGCCCGCGCTGTTGCGGCAGGTGACCAGGCGGACGTTGGGCCGGCCCGCGGTGATGAACAAGCTGCACAGCGCGTTCTCGCGCAGCCGGCTCATTCTCATGTTCGAAGGCGACCCTGCGCGCGCCGAGGCCGAAGACCGCGCGGCCACTGCCATCTGCCGCCAACTCGGGGGTGACGATCTCGGCGAGGCGCCGGGCCGGGCGTGGTTCAAGAAGCGGTACGACGTGTCGTACCGGATGTCGCGGCTGATCGAGTCGGGCACCTTTGCCGACACCATGGAGATCGCAGCGCCCTGGGAAAAAGTGCACCACGTCTACGAACGTGTTCACGCCGCCGCGTCGCAATTTGCGTTCGTGCTCTGTCACTTCAGCCACGCATACGCCGATGGGTGTTCTCTGTATTTCTCCTTCGTGGGTTCGGCTGACACGGAAGAAGAAATGGAGGAGCGGTACCACCAGCTCTGGCGTGCTGCCTTGCCGGCTGCGGTCAGCGCGGGAGGCAACGTGAGCCATCACCACGGCGTGGGCTTGCTCAAGGCGCAGGCGCTGCAAGACAGCCTGGGCGAAGGCCGTCACGCACTGCGATCGGTGAAAAGCGTGTTCGACCCTGATGGGGTGATGAACCCCGGGAAGCTCGGCCTGTGAGCGCCTCCCAAGAGCCAGCGCTCGGCTCGTGGGCGCGTCGGGTCGAAGGTGGGCTCATCGCCGAGCCGCGAGATGAACGCGAGCTGACCGAGGTGGTCCACGTGCTCGCCGATCGCGGCGTGGCCTTGAACAAAGAGATCACGCTCTCGCGCGCTCGCCTCACGCACCTCGAGCCCATCGTTTCGGAGTCGATGACCGTGGCCGCGGGGGCAGGCGTGGTGCTCAACGAACTCGACGCCCACCTCAAGTTGCATGGGCTCACCATCGGCCCGCTCTCTCCAGCGGCGATGTGCCTGCGCCTGGGTGAGTTTCTCGAAGGGCCGTACGCCGGGCTTCGATCCATTCCGGGTGGCCGGCTCGAGCCTGTGTGCACTTCACTCTGTGCGATCACCGCTGATGGCCGAAGACTCGAGACCTCGCGTTCCCCGCGCAGCGCGGCTGGCCCCGACCTGAGCGCGCTGGTGCTGGGCGCCGCGGGCCGGTTGGCGCTGGTGACGCGCGGGGTGGTTCGCTGCATGCCGTTGCCCGAGCGGGACGTGCGCGTGGCGTACAGCTTTCCTTCAGCGCTCGCGTTCGTGACCGCCCTGCAGCGCTCCATCGCGGAAGGTTTCTGGCCGTGGCGCGTGCACGCCGACTCGAAGTCGGGCCGGGTGATCGCCGAGGTGCGATGGGCTGCGAGCGTCGGCAGCGTCGAGCGTGATCGTGAACTGCTCTCCCGCTGCGTCGAAGAAGCCGGTGGCCGCGGGGCAGGCGAGGCCGAGCGTGAGGGGCCCGTGTCGGTCGAGCACGAGAGCACGTGGGACGCCGTGCTCGCTTCGCTTGAGCAGGGCAGGGCGCTGCAGCTGTTCCGTTTGTCACTCACCACCGTGGTTGCGCGCGGCGACGTCGAAGGAGTTCCCTTGAACGAGCCGACCGGCTGGACCTCGCTGGGCGGGCGCCTGCTCGCGCTGGATTCGCGCGGCGTGTTCGGAGGCGCACCGTGAGCGCGATGGACAAACACGATCAGGCGTACACGTACTGCGCGTATTGCCCCAAGTTGTGCCGCTTCTCGTGCCCGGTCTCAGAGGCGACGCACACCGAGGCGCACTCGACGTGGGGCAAGATGACCGCCGCACACCTGGTGGCCACGAAGAAGCGCGCGCTCGACGAGAGCACCGCGAAGGCCCTGCACGCGTGCACCGGGTGTGGCCGCTGCAAGAGCTTCTGCAAACACGAGAACACGGTGGGCCCTGCGCTCTTTGCCGCCCGCGAGGAGACCGTGAAGAACGGCCATCAGCCGAAAGGCGCTGCTTCCACCCTGGCGACCTTCAGCCAGGCGCAAAACCCCTTTGGCACCGAGCTCGCCGCGTTGGTGACGACCTGGCGAAGCGACACCCCGGTGCGCTACCCGCTTTTCCCCGGCTGCAGCTCGTTGGTGAAGCGGCCTCAGTTGATCGAAGACACCATCGCGGTCTCCAAGGCCTTCGGAGCGCCGATGGGGGTCTCGCGCATCGCTTCACGCTGCTGCGGCTATCCCCTTTACGCGGCGGGTGCGCACGATGCGTTTCGGGATCACGCGCGCGCCAATGCAGAGGCGCTTGATTCGGTGCCCGAGCTGGCGGTGCTCGACCCCGGGTGCGCACACACCTTTTGCGTGGTGTACCCGGAGTTCGGCGTGAAGTTGAACACGCGGGTCCGCACGGTGGTCGAGGTGCTCGAGGAGAACCTCGCTCACGCGCCCGCCAAGCCGCCGCTGCCGCAGACGGTCGGGTACCACGACGCGTGTCACCTCGGCCGAGGGCTCGGCCAGTACGATCAGCCGCGCAAGCTGCTCTCGCGCGCGGTGAGCGCCGTGCAGGAGGCCGCTTCGATTCGTTCTGAAGGCGGTTGTTCAGGCGGTGGTGGGTTGTTGCCGCGCACGATGCCCGAGGTCGCCGTCGAGGTGGCCCGCCGTCAAGCCGCTGAGGTCGCGCCTCAGCCCGACGTCGCCGTGGTGACCGCCTGTCCGACCTCGAAGCGAATGTTCGAGCGCTCGGGAAAGACGTCGTATGACCTGATGGCGTTGCTGCGCCGGTGGGTGGAGTCCTGAAATCATGAAGACTTTTTTCGTCGTCAATCCCAAGAGCGCCAACGGTGCGACTGGCAAACGCTGGGCAGAGCTGGCGGCCGGCATCGCGCGCACGCTCTCTGACTTCGGCGTCGAGTTCACCAGGCAGCCGCTCGATGCCGTGCACATCACGCGGCATGCCATCAAGAGCGGCTACGACTGCATCGTGGCTGTCGGCGGCGACGGCACCATCAACGAAGTGACCAACGGGTTTTTCGAAGAGGGCAAGGTCCTCAACCCGAACGCGGCGCTGGGTGTGCTTCCGCGAGGCACCGGCGGCGACTTCCGCAAGACCTTCGATTGGGATCTCGACTCGAATGCGGCCATTCGCCGATTGAAGACGCCCGATACGCGCCCCTTTGATGTCGGCCGGCTCGATTTCCTGGGTCACGACGGCGAGCAGCAGACCCGCTACTTCGCGAACATTTGCAGCTTCGGGGCCTCGGGCCTGGTGGATCTCGAGGTCAACAACACCTCGAAGGCTCTCGGCGGCACCGTGTCGTTCATGTGGGGTTCGCTCAAGGCCATGCGCAAGTACAAAGACCAGCGCGTGCGGATGATCCTCGACGACAAGCCACTCGAAGAGGTGATGGTCACCACGCTGTCAGTGGCGAACGGCAAGTTCTTCGGAGGCGGCATGAAGGTCGCGCCCGATGCCGACGTGAGTGATGGCCTGTTCGACGTCGTGGTGTGGAGCGGCTACGGCCTCACCGACTTCGTGGTGCGCAGCAGGGGCCTCTACTCGGGCGCTCACACCACGTGGAAAGGCACCCGCATCATGCGCGCGAAGAAGCTGGTCGCCGAAAGTGATGAGAGGGTGCTCATCGACTGCGACGGCGAGCAGCCCGGCACGTTGCCCTGCACGATGACGATTCTCCCCTCGGCCATTCGGTTGAAGGTCTGACGAGTGGCGCTGGGAAGTTTTCCGGTCAAGCTCGAGCACCGCGTCGCCTGGGGCGAGATGGATGCGTTCGGCCACGTGAACAACGCGAACTACCTGCGCTGGTTCGAGTCGGCGCGCATCGCGTACTTCGAGCGGATCAAGGTCGGTACCAGCGCGAAAGATGCGAGCGCCTGGGTGCCGATCCTCGGGCGGGCGACGATCGATTTTCGAAAGCCGGTCACGTACCCCGACACCGTGACGCTGGAGGCGACCGTCGTGAAGTTCGGCAACACGAGCTTCACCATGGCGTACCGCGCGGTCAGCCCGGTGCTGGGGCTGGCGGCGGAAGGTGAAGCGATCGTGGTGCTGCTCGATGGCGCGGGGAACAAAGTGCCGCTGCCCCCCGAGCTGAAGAAGGCGATCGAGCAATTGGAGAGGTGAGGGACAAGTCTCAAAACGGGTTATCGATACAGAACTTCGACCCGCACGTATCGCCCCCACACGTCGGCTTCTTGAGGCCGAGATCGTTGCATTCCCTGTCGCTGGCGCAGGTCTGTCGGCAGAGGCCCGAGGTGGTCACGCCCATGCCTGCATCACCTCCGGTGTTGCAGAGGTTGCAAACCTGCGGCGAAGTGCACTCTGTCGACTTGTTGCAACTCTGCCCGCCTTACGGCGCGGAGCAGGCGGCCAACCACAGCGAGAAGGTGAGCAGGAGAAGTCTGGTCATGTCCGCAGATTACTAGAAACCCTCACCCTCTCCCGAAGGGAAGAGGGGAGATTGGCTCAGTCGATCCAGAAGTACGACGAGGCGACCATGGTGCGGTTGGTCACGACCTTCGCCTTGAGCGCGAGCGCCGCCAACGTGCGGTCTTTCTCGGCGTAGCGCGCGTCTTCCGCCTGCCTCAGTTGCTGCAGCTTGCGCCGGTACTCGCGCTCGAGCCGCTCGGTCGTTGCGCGGGCCTTCATGCGCTCGGTCGGATCTTCGATGTCCATCACCAGCTTGCGCGCCGTTTCCCACTCTGCGTGCGACCGCTCAACCTGCTGGCGGGGTGAGAACAGACAATCTTCGGCGAACCTGTCAGCGCGATCCTTCGCCGCGTCGAGCTCGAGCATGTTGCGCCGCTCAGCCACGCGGGTCAGCTCGTCCTTCGCCGCCATCAACGCCTTCTCGTGCTCCAGCGTGGGCAGGTTGGGGGGCGGCGTGCGCGTGTTCTCTTCACGCGCAGAAGCGCGCGGCATCACGTCGGCGTCGAGCCACGGCACCACCCGGTAGCCTTCGCCGTACTTGGTGCAGACGATGTGCACGAGGCGCTCTTCGGGCTTGAGACCCGTCAGCTCGAACCGGTACGCGTACCACCAGCCCTCTTTGCCCTGCAGGTGCCCCAGCTTCGCCGGCAACGTCGAGCCGTCGATGACCAGCGTGGTGACCGCGTCGTTGGTGCGGGCGCGAACTTCTTTTGCTGCAAGCGCGAGCTGCCTTCGGCCGACCGCAGCCGTGCCCAGCACCGAGCCCGTGAAGTTCTTCTCGGCCAGCTTGCGCTTGCTGACGGCCTCACGTGCCTCATCACTTGCGACACGGAGCTTCTTGCGCACGTCGCCGTCGAACTTCTCGATGAGCGTGGCGCGCGTTTCCATCATCTTCTGGTCGATGCGGCTCTCGAGATCCTTGCGCAGCGCATCGAAGGCGGCGTTGATCTCTTCGGGCAGGCGGCACGACTGGTAGATCTCCAGCACGCGCTTCTCGAAGTCGACGCCGCTCTCCAGCGCGCCCAGGATCTCGTCGGAGGCCCCGAACACGCCGTCGAACAGGTTCAGCTTCCGCTCGAGCAGCTCGTACAGCCGCGCGTCAGCGGCGTTGCTGCGGTTCAAGAAGTTGAGCACCAGCACGTCGCGCTGCTGGCCGTAGCGGTGGCAGCGGCCGATGCGCTGTTCCACGCGCTGCGGGTTCCACGGCAGGTCGTAGTTCACCACGAGGTTGCAGAACTGGAGATTCAGACCCTCGGCGCCGGCCTCCGTCATCAGGAGAATCTGCGCCTCGTCTTTGAACTGCCGCACCAGGTCGCGCCGCGCTTCGGGCGTGCCGGCGTCACCGGTGAGCTTGCAGATCTTCCCCGCGTAGCCGTGCTCGGACAGCAGCGTGAACAGGTACTCGAGCGTGCGCTTGCTCTCGGTAAAGATGACGGCCTTCTCGGGCCACTGGTGCGCACGGGCGACGGTGAAGACGCGATCGATGGCGCGCGTGAGCGCCTCGCCCTTCGAGTTCACCTTGATCGCCTCAGCCCGATCCGCGAACCCGCGCAGCTCGAACACCTCGCGTTGCATGTTGGCCAGGTCGTTCTTGCTGACCCGCGGCGCTTCTTCCCAGTCTTCGCTCTCTTCGACGTGGGTCTTTGCCTCTTCCGGCTCGAACAGCAGCGCGCTGGCCTGCTTGCCCACCTTGGTGGCCTCGAGCCGGCCCTGCAACGTCTCGGACAGCTTCCGCAACGTAGGCGCGATGGCGTAGGTCGAAGAAGCGAGCAGCTTTCGGTACACCATCGTCAACAGCGTGCGTTTGCCAGGCTCGATCGCGGAGCACTCGTTGCGGCGCAGGTACTCGCTGACGTCTTCGTAGAGCGCGTGCTCCTCAGGGAGCGGGGTGAAGTCTTCCACCACCGAGCGGCGGTTGGTGTACTTCACGTACTCACGCACCTGACGGCGCAACGTGCGCTGCACCACCGGCGCGATGCGGGAGCGGATCTCTTTTTGGCCCTGTTCGGTCAGGCCGCCGCTCTCGGGATCGATGGGGAAGTGGGCGCGAAACGCCTCTTCAGGCCCGAGGATCGACTCGTCGATGAGCGACATGAGACCGAACAGCTCGGTCATCGCGTTCTGCAGCGGCGTGGCGGTCAGCAGCAGGCGGGGCGCTTTGCCCAGACCCGCCTTGAGCGCCTTGCCCATCTTGTTGCCGGGCTTGTGCGCGTTGCGAAGGCGGTGTGCCTCGTCGATGACCACGCAGTCCCAGTTGATCTGGGACAGCAGCTCCTGGCGGAACGCGGCGAACGGGTGCGAGGCGATCACCACCGGCACCGGCTGATCGAACGCGTTCCCCGTCGCGCGTACCGTGCGGCCATCGATCACGATCGAGTCGAGGTCGAACTTCTCTTTGAGCTCCACCTGCCACTGTGCGCGCAGCGTGGCGGGCGCGAGCACCAGCAGGCGGTTCTTTCCTTCACTGGCCAGCTGCGCCAGCACGATGCCCGCCTCGATGGTCTTCCCCAGGCCGACTTCGTCCGCCAGCATGCAGCCACCACGCGAGAGCGACTCCATCGCGAAGACGGCCGCTTCCAGCTGGTGCGGGTTGAGGTCGACCTTGGCCTCGGCGACGGCGCGTATGACTCTCGCCTGGCCATCGGCCACCTTGCCCGTCAGCTCCTCCGCCATCAGCCGTTCGTGAAAACGGGTGAACGGGCGGGGCGCCGCAGGTGCAGGGGGAGGTACGACCTCCGTCGAGATTCGGGGCATCTCCGACATCAGGCCGCGCATTGTGATCACGCCGAACCGCCTGTAAAGCCAGAGTTTTTTGGGGCCGATTTACCGCCTCCGGAGCGATTGCGGGATCGGGTGCGAAAGCGGCTCCGAAGGTGGTTTTGTGTAGGCAAGACCAGCGAATCAGGGATCGTCGTAGTTCGCGTTCAGGTACTTCTTGAGCTTTGCATCGACGTATTCCTGAACCTTGCCTCGCCACGGCCAACCCGGATCGTGCGCGACGCCGACCACCGACGAGTCGTTGATCGCGAACATCGCCTGAATCTTGATGCCGAAGACCGCGCCCGAAAGAAACACGCGCTCTCCTCGCCACTCGGCCACGAGGTTGAAGCGCTTTTTCCAGTACTCCAGCAGGTAGCCCAGCCGGGTGACTGCTTCGGGCCGGGGGAAGCCGTGCTTGACCGCCACGCTCAGCCGACCACTTTCCGAAATTGAGAACGGATCGCCCTCGGCAGGAACGGCCAACTCGGCCAGCGCAGGGTCGGGCGACACATCCTGGGCGGCCGCGACGGCACCCAGGAGCAACACCATGCTCAGCGCCACGTGCCCCAACCCACTCATGACCCACGGTGTAGCCCGCGGGCGCCCTTCAGTGCCAGCCCGCGGTAGTGATGGCTTGCTCGGAAAAGAGGCACGCCCCAGGGGCGCTCCGCCCAGAAATTCACGGCGATCGCCAACCGCAGCTTCGGCTCGCGCGGCAGCTTGCGCCCGGGGATCTCGTTGTTGGCGTCGAGCACGCCATGCGTGAGCTGGCCGTCGAAGAAGGTGAAGCGGTTGGGCCTGGGCGTGACGAAGTCGAAGTCGTGTACGTCGGGCGCGAACGCCTGGTTCTCCGGGTTTGGATCTTCGCGGGTGACGGCGAGCAGGCCGCCGCGGCTGGCGCTCAGGTAGAGCAGCGACGAGACCCTGGGGTTCATCTCTTCGCCCGTCTCATCGAAGCGCGCGTTGTCGCGATCTCGATGAAAGTCGACCTTCACGTTCGAGGTGCGCATGCGCGAGAGCCACCACTCCACGCCGCTCACCCCTCGCCGCTGTTTCGCCGGCAGCAGCGCCGCCAGGGCCAGCACCGCCTGCTCCACGCGATTGGAAGGCTCCGCGTCGAACGGAAACCAGAACGTCGTCTGATACCCCACGACGATGCGCTCGGTGCCCAGCCGTACGATCGCCGCCTTCAAGGCGCGGTGCGCAGCCTCAGGCAACGCGTCGTCGATGATGGCGACCAGCGGCGTCTTCACCTTGAAAGAAGGATCGCTTCGGACAACACGGCGCCTTCACTGCTCGCCGGCGCACCCATCTCGAGGATTGCGCTCATCGTCGGAGCAAGATCGATCGGCTGCACCATCGAGCCGTAGAGCCCCGGCTTCACGCCCTTGCCGAACAGGAAGATCGGCACGTCGGTGTCGTAGTTCCACGGTGTGCCGTGCGAGGTGCCCGCCTTCTCAGATTCGAGAACGTGGAAGGGCTTGAGCACCATCAACACGTCGCCGCTGCGCTCGGGGTACACGCTGTTGACGAAGCTGCGGCCGAGCCCCGAGGGGTTGCCGAGGCCCACGTCGTCGCGCGAGATCGCGGTCTGCAGATCGGGCTGTTTCTGCAGGAACGAAGCGGCGGCCCGGCGCACCACCATCGCGTCGAGCTTCTTGCCTTCGATCGCCTTGAGGTCGAGGTAAACGTCGCTCTCTTCGATCGCCAGCACCAGGCCGGGGAGGGCGAACCGTTTCTCGAGCTCGTCGTTGAGCGCCTTCTGCAGGTTCGCGGGTGCCACGCGCACGCCATCGAGGCCCATCGACGCCCACTCTTCTGGAATGTTGGCACCCCCATGATCGGCCGAGAGCACCACCAGCAGGTTCGCCTTGCCGCCGGCCGCACGCTCGGCCATCGCGAGCAGCTCGCCCAGCTGCTTGTCGAGCCGCGCGAGGTGATCCTGCATCTCCCACGAGGTGGGGCCGTACAGGTGGTAGGTGCGGTCGAGCGAAGAGAAGCTGACGCTCAGCAGGTCAGGCACCTCGTCTTTCCCCAGCTGCTCGCCGTCGATGGCCGCCTTGGCGAACTCGACCATCACCTCGTTCATCATGGGGGACGAGGCCAGCGCGCTCCACGACTGCGGCCCCGGCGAAGGCAGCCCGCCCGTCAGCGGGTGCGGGAAGATCCTCGTCATGCCGTACCAATCAGACTCGAAGGGCCGCTCGTCATCGCCCACGTAGTCCTTGGCCGGCGAGAGCAGCTCCCAGCGTTTGGCGTGGTAGCTGTCGGGCAGCTTGCGGTCGTTGAAGGTCTTCACCCACGCGGGGAACTCCTTGCGGTACCAGGTGCCGGTCACGAACTTGCCGACCTGCTCGTGAAACCACCACGCGTCGCCCATTCGGCCTGACATGGCCACCGCTGAGCGGCCTTTGCCTGCCAGCGCGATCGCCTTGCCGCGCAGCTGCGTCGACTGGCGCAGTCGATCGGCCAGAGTCTCTGCCATCAGGTTCGCGGGTGACACGTCATCGCTGGCGGCGGGCGCTTCGAGCACCGGGTGTGTGGCGTCGGCAAAGCAGGCTTCGAGTTTGCCGGTGGTGCGGTTCAAGAGCTTGTTGCCCACCACGCCGTGCCGGTGCGGCCAGGCTCCAGTGGAAAGGGTGGCGTGCCCGATGCCGGTGACCGTTTCGATCAGCTCGTAGCGCGCCGTCGGGTACACGGCGCCCTCGTTCATCAGACGGGCAAAGCCGCTCTTGAAACGGAAGCGGTTGCGTTGCAGCACGTCGGTGCCCAGGGCGTCGACGCTGATGAACACGGTCAGCCGGGGCGGCTTGGCCATCGCCACGCCCGACACCACGAGAAGGATCGTCACGAGCCATCGCTTCATGGCGTGAACCTTCGCACCTCTTGAGCAGGTGCCCCAAAAGAACTTTCCCGTACCCCGACTCTTGTAGAAGGTGAACTCGATGAGTGAGCCGTTCCCCCACGTGCTGGCGAAGTTGCGAGTCATCTACGGCGACACCGATCAGATGGGCGTCGTCTACTACGCGAACTATTTTCGCTACTTCGAGTTCAGCCGCTCTGAGTACCTGCGCAGCCGCGGCGGCAACTACACCGAGCTCGAGAAGGCGGGCTTCGGGCTGCCCGTCGTCTCTGCGCACTGTGATTACAAACGCCCCGCGAAGTACGACGAGATGCTGGTGATCGACGTGCACATCGCCGAGCTGCGGCGCGCTTCGATTCGTTTCGAATACGAAGTGAAGCGTGAGGCCGACGGCGTGGTGCTGGCGATAGGTCACACCGTGCACGCCTGCGTGGGTGCGGCTGGAAAACCGACTGGACTTCCAGAGTCGCTGGTGAAACTGCTCAGGCCATGAGCGAGGCCCCCAAGACGATGGATCGCAACCTCGCGATGGAAGTCGTGCGCGTCACCGAGATGGCCGCGATCGCCTCGGCGAAGTTGATGGGGCGCGGCAACAAGAACGAGTCTGACCAGGCCGCGGTCGATGCCATGCGCAAGGCGTTCGACATGCTGAACATCGACGGCACCGTGGTGATCGGCGAGGGCGAACGCGACGAAGCGCCCATGCTCTACATCGGCGAGAAGGTGGGCAACGGAACGTCAAGCGCGGCGCCCGTCGACATCGCGCTCGATCCGCTCGA
>JAYTAT010000332.1:0-4499 GCA_043737315.1 Archangium sp. | reverse complement strand
ACAGCAGCCTCAGGAGCAGCTTGCGGCGGCGTTTCTCATCGAGCGAGGCGTAGTCGGCTTCGATGCGCGCGACGGCCAGCAGCTCGGCCACCACCGCTTCGTGTTTGTCACTGCTCTGGCGCAGGTCGAGCGTGGCGAGGTGAAAGCCGAACACTTCGACCGCACGGCGCAGTGACGACAGCCGCTCCCGCACCAGCGCGCGCCCATGATGGGCGAGCAACGACTGCTCCACCGTCGAGAGGTCGGTCAGCAGCTGAGAGGGCAGGGTGTACGGCGGGGCGCCGGGCAGCTCGCGCCGCAGGGGCTGGGCCGAGGTCAAGGCGCGCAAGGTGCCCGCAAGGCGCGTGTAGATGAGCGAGAGCGCGCGGCGATACGGCTCGTCGTCGCGGTGCTCTGAATGATCCGGAGAGGCCTTCGCCAGCTTCAAGAGGCCCGGTGAGACGCGGGTCAAGGTGAGCGACATCGAGAGTTCGGCCCCGAGCTGGTGGAGCTGATCCAGGTAGTGCTGAATCGCCACTTCGGTTTGCCGCGAGAAGGCGCGGTTCAGGGTGTCGGCGTTGACGTTGGGGTTGCCGTCCCGATCGCCGCCGATCCAGCTCCCCATTCGAAGGAACGGGGCGAGCTGCTTGCCGGGCAGCAGCGCCTCGAGCTCGGCGTACAACTTCGGCACCTGGGTCAGAAACGTCGATTGGTAATACGCGAGCGCGTTCTCGATCTCGTCGGCCACCGACAGCCGCGAGGTGCGAATCATGCGGGTCTGCCAGAGCTGCGCGATGCGGCCGGCGAGGGAGGCTTCATTCTCGGCCAGCTGGCGTGGGGTGAGGGTCAGATCGCGTTGCGCCACCAGCTCGGCGATGGCGCGCGCCGCGTCGAGGATGCTGCGGCGCTGCACCTCGGTGGGATGCGCCGTCAGCACCGGAGAGATGATCGCGTGCTGGAGCAGCGCTTCGATGTGACTGGGCGTCACCCCCGCGCGCGTGAGCCGGGCCACGGTGGGCGCCAGCGTGTTCTCATCGGCCTGCCCCGAGAGCTCGCGGGCCTCGCGGCTGCGCGCCGTGTGCCGGTCTTCGGCGATGTTGGCCAGAAACGAGAAGTAGCTGAACGCGCGGATGACGCTGGCCGCCGTGTCGTCGCTCAGCTTGCCGAGCAGGGTGTCGAGCTTCTTGCCGGCGTGGGTGTCTCGTTCGAGGCGCACGGCCACGGAGAGCTGGCGAATCTGCTCGACCGTCTCGAACACCGCCTGGCCTTCGTTCTCTCGCACGACCGCGCCCAGCAGGCGGCCGAGCAGGCGGATGTCTTCGATCAGCGGCCGGTTCTCGCGGGAGCCTTCGACGTCACTGCGCTGCAGGGGCCTCATTCCTTTTCCGAGTAACCGGGCGACGCCCTGAAAATGAGAGAAAAAACCGTTTACGGAACGATGAGCAGCTCGACCGATGACGAGGCGCGCGTGTCCTGGCCCCCGCCCTTGTCGGTCAGCCGTGCACCCGCCGTGTCACGCTTCGACAACGCCTGCTTCACCGCCGCTGCGCGCGCTTCGGCGAGCCCCGGCCTGGCGTCTTGTCCCGCGCCCGACCCTGAGATTCCTCTCAGTTCGACGGCGGCGCCGGGTGCGCTGCGCAAGGCCTGCGCGACGAGGTCGAGTACGGCGCCCGCTTCTTCCGTCAGCTCGCTTTGGCCTTCTGCGAAGAACTTCGTGGGATCGAGCTTCACCTTGATGCCTTCGACGGTGGCGTTCGCGCCGAGCCGCCCGAGGACCGTGATGAGCTGCTGCGCGAAGTCGCCCATCACGAACACGCGCTCTTTCTGCCCGGGGGGCGCGACGAAGAGCTGCAGCGCGACCTGCGTGGGAGGCCCCTGAAAGTACGCCACCCGAATGTGGTGCGGGCCCGGCTGCAGGTCGAGGCTTCCCGCTTTGCTCTGCGGCGGGTGCAGGCCGTCGAGATCGATCACCTCGACGCCATCGACCCACAACTTTGCGCCGTCGTCGGCGACCAGGCGCCACGCGTACAGGCCCGCCCAGTCGAGCGTGAATTGGCCTTCGAAGACGAGCGCGAACCAGGTGTGACGCTGGGTGACGCCGGGGAACCCGCGCGTGAACGAACGATCCGGCACGTCGAGACGGTCGGTGTACACCACGCCCATCACGGGCATTTTTTCGAAGCTTGCGGGGAGCGTTCGCGTGCCTTCGTTCAGGAAGTAGACAGAGCCCTTGAGGTTGACGAGCCCGGGGGCCTTCGTGCCGAAGCGGGCGTCGTCGGCCGCTGGTACCGGTAAGGCGCTCACCACCATGGCCAGCAGGAGCATCGCTCTCATGCGGGGAATGCTAGCTGACTTGCGGGCCTCGGCCCCGCTCACGAAGAAAAAGAACTCAGGGACCGGCCGAGCGCGTCGAAGACCGCGGCCACTCGTGGCGTGATCGAAGAGCCGGGGCTTTCCTGTCGGCGTGATGTACCGGGTCACCGGCAAGGCGTTGACTGGGTCACCCGCGTTCGCGACGGCGCGCTGGTGAGCAAAGGCACGCGCATCCTCGACGTGGAGCCCTGGGCCGCGGGCTCCAGTTGGACCACCTCAGACCCCATCACCATCTTCATCTGCCCCACGCCGGTGGGCGTCAACGTGGTCAATGAGGCGCTGCACTTCGAAGTAAGGGCGCTCAAGAACGACGCGGTGCTGAACCAGGCGGGCGCGAACACCACGCTTCGGTGTCCTGGGGGCGACAACTTCTGCGCCTTCATCTGCGCCGGCTAAGTCTCTGTGCCGAGAGCGAGGACCCTCAGCTGTTACACAACTCACAATCGATGAAGACCATTGCGACCAACCGAGCGGTAAGGCGCGATCAGCGACGTCGATTGATGAATCCGTAACAAAAATTGCCCCAGGGCGACCTGGTCACATGAACATCTGCGGCAGAAGTCGAGAGGCCTGATCGCGACGAGCAACGCCTCAATGACCTTCGAGACCACGCACGCCAAGGCCAGGCCGTACAGCGCAAGGGCCACGGCAAATCGGTTCCGAGCAACTCAGGTGAGCCTCTCTGACAGGCATGAAGCTGTCGCTGGTCCTGCCGATCATCGTTGGCCTGGTTGGCTGTGGGGTGGGCCCCATCGTTCCTGATGGAGCCGTGCTCTGGCCGGAAGGCACGCTGGAGCTCGGCGGCGAAGATGCCGGTGCCATCACGGTGTTCACTCCCGGTGCGCAAGGCCGGCGAAGTGACACCGCCACACCCAATCCCGCGCGCACCGCTTCGACCTGCGCGTGAAAGCGGTTGGTGGTCACCCGCACTTCGCCGCGCCCGAACGCTTCTCGCCTCACTTCTCCGGGCACCTCTGCGCTCGGCAACCACGCGGCCACGAAGGGCCACTGCGCCGGGCTCTGTTTGCCGAGCCTCTTCACCCGGTCTCGAGCCGAGCCGCCCGGGGAGCGTGATGAGCTGCTGCGCGAAGTCGCCCCTCACGAACACGCGCTCTTTCTGGCCGGGGGGCGCGACGAAGAGCTGCAGGTCGAGGCTTCCCGCTTTGCTCTGCGGGGGGTGCAGGCCGTCGAGATCGATCACCTCGACCCCATCGATCCACAACTTCGCGCCGTCGTCGGCGACCAGGCGCCACGCGTACAGGCCCGCCCAGTCGAGCGTGAACTGGCCTTCGAAGACGAGCGCGACGCTGGGTGACGCCGGGGAACCCGCGCATGAACGAACGATCCGGCAGGTCGAGACGGTCGGTGTCACCACGCCCATCACGGGCATTTTTTCGAAGCTTGCGGGGAGCGTTCGCGCGTCTTGTTCAGAAAGTAGACAGAGCCCTTGAGGTTGACGAGCCCGAGGGATGCCAACGGTCTCCGGGCGCCTCGGTTCACGGAGAAAAAGAACTCAGGGACCGGGCGAGCGCGTCAAAGACCGCGGCCACTCGTGGCACCCGGCGAAGTGCGCGCGGCGTGAGCAGGTACGTATCGAGCGGCGGTGGGGCCGGTGTGGCCTCCGGGAGTGCAAGTACGGCAAGACCCAAAGGCTTGCAGAGCGCGACGGGCAACACCGCCACACCCAACCCCGCGCGCACCGCTTCGACCTGCGCGTGAAAGCTGTTGGTGGTCACCCGCACTTCGCCGCGCCCGAACGCTTCTCGCCACGCTTCTTCGGGCACCTCTGCGCTCGGCAACCACGCGGCCACGAAGGGCCACTGCGCCGGGCTCTGTTTGCCGAGCCTCTTCACCAGCGCGCGTGAGCCCACCACCGCGGTCTCGAGCCGCGCCACCCGTTTGGTGACCAGGTCTCCGCTGGGCATCAAGAAGAAGCGCACCGCGATGTCGGCTTCCCGTCGCGCGAGATCTGCCGAGGTGTTGCCGATGACCAGGTCGAGCCGCAGCTTCGGGTACGCAGCCAGCAGGCCGGGCAGCACCCGGGGGATGACGAACACCGACGCCAGCGTCTCGGTCATCGCCACGCGCACCACACCCTCGACCCCCTTTTCCGTGGAAGAAGCGGCGTGCGCGACGCGGTGGAGCGC
>JAYTAT010000331.1:0-1728 GCA_043737315.1 Archangium sp. | reverse complement strand
GTTTCGAAAGTGGCGCGGGAAATCTTCGGTCAGCCCGCGTAGCGCTCGAGTGAAGCGCGAATCGCTTCGAAGGTGACCGGCTTGGCCATCACCTCGTTCATGCCCGCGTCGAGGCAGGCGCTGACTTCGTCGGCCATCGCAGACGCCGTGAGCGCGATGATGGGCACGGCCGCAGTCGAAGGGTTCGCGCGCAGCTGACGGGTCGCCGCGAGGCCGTCGAGCACCGGCATCTGACAGTCCATGAAGATGGCCGCGTAGGGGTGACCCTTGGCCAGGTCGACGGCCTCCTGGCCGTTGGTGGCCTCGCTCACCACGCAGCCGGCGCGCGAGAGCAGTGCCGAGGCGATGCGCAAATTCACCGCGTTGTCGTCGACCACCAGCACGTTCATGCGCGTGGTCAGCGCCGTTCTGGGTGGGGAAGGCGCTGGCGCGGGCGCCTCGCGCTGCGGTAACGGAAGCTCGACCGTGAACACCGAACCGACCCCGGGCTGCGACCGGGCGCGCACCTCGCCCCCCATGTTCGTGGCCAGCATTCGCACCAGCGCCAGGCCCAGGCCCGTGCCACCGAAGCGGCGCGCGGTGGTGGTGTCGGCCTGCTTGAAGGGCGTGAAGAGCCCCCCGAGCGCATCGACGCTGATGCCGATGCCGGTGTCTTGCACCTCGAAACGCCAGCGTTCAGCGTCGAGTCGCGACAGCCGCAGTGTGACCGTGCCCTTCGAGGTGAACTTGAGCGCGTTGCCGACGAGATTGCCCAGCAGCTGCTGCAGGCGGAAGTCGTCGCCGCTCACGTGGGACGGAATCTCGTCGGGCAGGTCGAGGGCCAGGGTGACGCCGCGCAGCTGCGCCTGCGGTGCGTGGAGCGCGTGCACCTCGGTCATCAAGCGCCGCAGCTCGAAGCTCACCGCTGACAGGGTCAGCTCGCCGCGCTCGGCCCGGGTGACGTCGAGCAGCTCGTCGATGAGTCTGAGCAGGAGCTTGCCGCTGCGTTTGACCACGTCGAGCTGCGCTCGGCGCTCCGGCTGCTGCTCGTCGAGCAACATCACCTCGGTCATGCCCATCACCCCGTTGAGCGGCGTGCGGATCTCGTGGCTGATGTTGGCCAGGAAGGAGCTCTTGGCTTCGTTGGCGGCCTTCGCGCAGGCGAGCAGCTCTTGTGAGTTCAACTCAGAGCCGACCGCGAAGCCCAACAGCGCCACCAGCACCATCAGAAAGCGCACCGCCTGAAACACGTGCGGCATCGGCACGTCGGTCGAAGGAAGCAGGTTCATCGGCATCAGCCAGACGACCAACGACATCGCCGCGACGGTGATGATCGTCCACACGAGGCCCGAGCGCAGGCCGAAGAAGTAGAGCGCGGTGAGCGGAATGATGCAGGCCCACGCCAGCACACCTGCGGTCAACGGGCGCTCGCTCAACGCGGCCATCGCCACGGCGATCAACACCAGGCTGAAGGTGCTGGCGAAGAGCCCGCGCAAGGGCAGGCCCCAGTGCTGCAGCAGGGGCACGACGGCCGAGAAGCTTGCGTAGAGCAGCACGCCGCCGAACGACCACCACAAGCCGCACGCGGCGTAGACGACCAGCAGGGACATCGAGAGGAAGCCGCTGACGATGTTCGAGAGCAGAATGAAGCGCGCCTTGAGCCGGCCCCCTTCCAGCCCGAAGCCGGGGTGCACGGGGAGAAAACGAGCCGCCAGCCGGTCAAAGGCGGTCCAGAGCTCGCGTCGGCTC
>JAYTAT010000330.1:0-1731 GCA_043737315.1 Archangium sp. | reverse complement strand
CGCCCCCTCGTCAATACAGATGACCCCATCATGGCGACTCCCAACCGTTTGCCGCTGGCCCAGAGCACCTCCACCGGTAAGCCCGACTGGCTCAGGGTTCGCCTGCCCAAAGGCGAGGGCTACGAGAAGGTCAAGGGCCTCGTGAAGTCGCTCAAGCTCGCCACGGTCTGCGAAGAGGCCAAGTGCCCGAACATCGCCGAGTGCTGGGGCGGGGGCACCGCCACGGTGATGCTGATGGGCGAGGTCTGCACGCGCGCCTGCCGGTTCTGCCACGTGAAGGTCGGCTCACCGCCGCCGCTCGATCCCGAAGAGCCCGAGCATCTGGCTGCCGCTGTGCGCGAGATGGGCCTGCAGTACATCGTGGTCACCTCGGTCAACCGCGACGATCGCCCCGACGGAGGCGCCAGCCACTTCGCCGCCGCCATCACCGCTCTGAAGCGCGAGTCGCCCAGGACCACGGTGGAAGTGCTGATCCCCGACTTTCAAGGCGTGGAAGCCTCGCTGGGTATCGTGGCCGAAGCCCGACCGCACGTCGTCGCGCACAACATCGAGACCGTCGAGCGCCTCACCCCCACCGTTCGAGATCGCCGCGCGAAGTACCGCCAGTCACTGCGCGTGCTCGAGTACCTCAAGCAGCGCCCCGAGAAGCTTTACACGAAGACTTCCATCATGATTGGCCTGGGCGAGACCGATGAAGAGGTGGAGCAGACCTTCAGAGACCTGCGCGACGTGGGCGTCGACGTGGTGACCCTGGGTCAGTACCTGCAGCCCTCGCAGTACCACCTGCGGGTCGAGCGCTTTGCCTCGCCCGAGAAGTTCGCCGAATACCAGCGCATCGCCGAGAGCTACGGCTTCCTCTACGTGGCCTCGGGACCGCTGGTGCGCTCGAGCTACCGGGCCGCCGAGTTCTTCATGAAGGGCCTGATGGATCGCGATCGCACCGCCGCCTCGGCACAAGTCGCTGTCGCAGCGCCCTGACCTGAAGTACGAGCTTTTTTCCATGGCGCTCTTCGAGTTTCAGCTCCCGGACATCGGTGAAGGGGTAGTCGAGGGTGAGATCGTCAAGTGGCTGGTGAAGCCCGGCGATGTCGTCAAAGAAGACCAACCCCTGCTCGAGGTCATGACCGACAAGGCGACGGTCACCATTCCCAGCCCCAAGGCCGGCACGGTCGTGAAGACCCACGGCAACGAGGGCGAGCTGGCCAAGGTGCACCGGCCGCTGGTCGACCTGGAGATCGCCGGCACCGGCGCCCCCGCAAAACCGAACGGGCCCGCCCCTGCGACGGCGAACGCGGCCCCGGTCGCGGCGGCCCCAGCACCCAGCGCGCCTTCGGGTGAGAAGGTGCTCGCCACCCCGGTCACCCGGCGCATGGCCAGCACGCACGGCATCGATCTGGCGAACGTCTCCGGCACCGGTCCGCAGGGGCGGGTGCTCAAGACCGACGTCGAGGCGTTCATGGCGTCGGGGAATGCCAGTGGCGCTGCGAAGGCAGCCCCGGTTGCGGCAAAAGCGTGGGCTCCGCTCGCCTCCACCGCGGTCGATCAGCGCATTCCCATTCGGGGGCTGAGAAAGAAGATCGCCGAGAAGATGGTGAAGTCGAAGTTCACCGCGCCGCACTACACCTTCGTCGAAGAGGTCGATGTCTCGGCCCTCGTCGCGCTGCGCACCAGGTTGAACGACTCGCTCGCGAAGGAGAACGTGAAGCTCTCCTTCCTGCCGTTTTTCGTGAA
>JAYTAT010000329.1:0-4517 GCA_043737315.1 Archangium sp. | reverse complement strand
ACGCCGAGCTGGAACAGTTCGCCAGCGTGGCCAGTCACGACCTCAAGGCGCCCCTGCGCGGCATCTCGCAGCTCGCCCAGTTTCTCGAAGAAGACCTGGGCGAGAAGCTCAGCCGCGAAGATCGCCAGCACCTGGCGTTGCTCAAGGGCCGCGTGCGCCGCCTGGTCGCGTTGATCGACGGCATTCTGGGCTACGCGCGCGCGGGCCAATCGTCCGAGTCACTGGAGACCTTCGACGCACGTGACGCCGCCTCGGAGGCGCTGGTGCTGCTGGCGCCTCCACCGGGAAGTGAGGTGTTGCTCCCTGCGCCTGGCCTGAGCGTGCACGGTGACAAGGCGCTGTTGCTGCAGGTGTTGATGAACCTGCTGAGCAACGCTTTCATGCACGGGGCCAGGGGCGCAGCCCACATCGAGGTCGACGCGCAGCCCGACGGCCCTTTCGTGCGCTTCAGCGTGCGCGACAACGGGCCCGGCATCGCGCCCGCGTACCACCAGCTCATCTGGGGCATGTTCCAGACGCTCCAGCCGCGCGACGAAAAAGAGAGCACCGGCATCGGGCTCTCGGTCGTGCGCAAGGTGGTCCAGGCGCAAGGTGGCCGCGCGTGGGTCGAATCTGCTGCCGGTGAAGGCGCGACGTTTTTCTTCACGTGGCCCCGGCAGCTCAAGCGCTGAGAACCCGGCGCGCAAAAGGGTGGCGCATTGGTACCCAGACATTTCGGGTGTGACAGCCGCGCACTTAGCAATGCCTCACACCACACCTGTCATTACTGCCCAATCCACGGAGGTGCGCACACCGCGCACCTCCAAGGGGGCAGACCACATGGGCACCAGATTGGCCATCGTCGAGGACGACCCCATTCAGGCTGAGCTGTTGAGCGAGACGCTCAGAGCCGAGGGTTACGAAGTGGTGACTTTTCCAGAGGGTCAGTCCGCCCTCATTGCGCTTGAAGGGGGTGAACAGGTCGACGTGGTGCTGACGGACGTGACGATGCCGGGGCTCGATGGCCTCGCGTTGTGTGCGGCGTTGGAGAGTTCGCGCCCTGACCTGCCCGTCATCGTGGTCACAGGTGAGTCGAAGATGGAGACCGCCGTCGCTGCGTTGCGCTCAGGCGCGTACGACTTTTTGAGCAAGCCGGTGGAGACCGCGCTGCTGTTGCCGTGTGTCGCGAGGGCGGCAGAGCGTCAGCGTCTGGCCAAAGAGTTGCGCACGGCGACCCAGGCGATGCCCGCCACCGACTCCGGGCTCTTCGGGCAGAGCGACACGATGCGCGTGGTGCGTGAGCTGGTGGCGCGCGTCTCGGCTTCAGGGGCCAGCGTCTTGATTCACGGTGAGACCGGCACGGGCAAAGAGCTGGTGGCTCACGCGCTGCACAAACAGTCGACCCGCACCCACGGCCCCTTCGTGGCGATCAACTGTGCCGCACTGCCTGCCTCGCTGGTCGAGAGTGAGCTGTTCGGCTACGCCAAGGGCGCCTTCACCGACGCACGCACGGCGCGCACCGGCCTCTTCGTCGAGGCGACTGGCGGCACGTTGTTCCTCGACGAGGTGTCCGAGCTGAGTCTGGACAACCAGGCCAAGCTGCTGCGCGCGCTGCAGGAGCGAAAGGTGCGGCCGGTGGGCAGCAACACCGAGGTGCCCTTCGACGCGCGCATTCTCGCGGCGACGCATCGTGACCTCGAGGCCGAGATCGAAGCCGGCCGTTTCCGGCAAGACCTCTTCTTCCGCCTCAACGTCATCCGCATCGATCTGCCCGCGCTGCGAGAACGCGGGATGGACGTGGTGCACCTCGCCACTCATTTTCTGCGCGAAGTGTGCGGGCGTGATGGCAGGCCGGTGCCGACCATTCCACCCGAGGTGGCGCAGAAGCTCCTCTCGTACCCGTGGCCGGGCAACGTGCGTGAGCTGGAGAACTGCATGGAGCGGCTGGCCGCGCTCGCCTCGACGCAGACGCTGGCCGTGGCTGATCTCCCCGAGAACATCCGCCTGCATGAACGCGAGCGCTTCACCATGCAGGTCGACGCGGCGGAAGAGGTGGTCACGCTCGACCAGCTCGAAAAACGGTACGTGCTGCGCGTGCTTCAGCTGGTCAAAGACAACCGCAGCCGCGCCGCAGTGATGCTGGGCATCGATCGCCGCACCCTCTACCGCCGGCTCGAAGGGTGGGGGCTGCCCACCGAGCGGCGGCCCTCTTCGATGACGCCCCTGCCCGTGAGCGCGGTCAATGGCAGCACCCGGGGTGTGCCGTCGTGATCAGGGCAACCCCATGACCAGGCCGAAGCTGACGGTGCTCGTCGCCGACGACGATGAAGTCGATCGCATGTCGGTGCGGCGCGCGCTGTCGAAGTCGGTGACGCTGCTCGAGGCCATCGACGCGCGCAGCGCCGAGGCCGTGCTGCGGGAACACCGGGTCGATCTGGTCTTGCTCGACTACTTCCTGCCGCCCGACACCGGGCCCAGCGTGTTGGCGCGGCTGCTCACCGTTCAACCCGGCGTGCCGTGCATCTTCCTCTCTGGCCATGGCAGCGAAGAGATCGCCGTCGAGGCGATGAAGGCCGGCGCCGAGGATTATTTGACCAAGGCGGCGCTGGCCGAGCCTCGCCGCCTGGCGCAGCTGGTCGAGCGCACCTTCGCAGCCAGTCAGCTGCGGCTGCAGGTTCAGCGTGAGCAGGCCCGTTTTGCCCTCGCACTGGAGGCCTCGGGCGCCGGCACGTGGAGCACCGACGGCGAGCCACTGTGCGTGACCGGCGCTGAACGTTTTCGCGAGCTGTTCAGTCTGCCCGAGGGGGCCCGCTGGCCGATGGAGCAGTGGCTCAACTGCTTCAAGACCCACGACGCGCTTCGACTGGAAACCTCGCTGGGCCAGGGCTCGGTGTCGTTGCAGGCCGAGCTGGCCGAGGTGCCCGGGCGTTGGGTCGAGCTGCGCGGCCGGCGTGAACCCGCGGGTCACAACCACTTCGGCACGGTGATCGACATCAGCGCATCCAAGGCAGCTGAGGCGCGCACCCTGGCCATGAAGGATCGCCTGATGGGCATCGCCAGCCACGACCTCAAGAACCCGCTCTCAGCCGTAAAGATGGGCGCGCAGTTGCTGGCCAGGAGCGAACACCTCAACGAAAAGGAACAGCGCGTGGTGGCGCACATTGCCGCCAGCGCCGAGCGTATGACCCGGCTCATCTCGCAGCTGCTCGATCTCACCCGCGTGCGACTGGGCGGTGGCCTCGCTCTGGAGCGCAAGGTGGTGGAACTCGAGCCGCTCATTGAGTCACTGGTCGAAGAGACCCGGCTGGGGGCCGATCGGAAGATCGTCACGAAGCTCATGCCCCTGAAGGTGGAGGCCGACCCCGATCGCCTCTCCCAGGTGGTGAGCAACCTGCTCAACAACGCGGCCAAACACGGCGATCGCGAGTGGCCCATCGTGGTCACCCTGCGCCAGACAGGAAGCCGGGCCGAGATTGAAATAGAGAATCACGGCGAGGTCATCGACGCTGCCTTGCTCGAGACGCTGTTCGAGCCGTTCGTTCAGGGAAAAGGGGCGGCTCGTGAAGGCATCGGCCTGGGGTTGTTCATCAGCCGCGAGGTGATGCACGCGCACGGCGGAAGGCTGACGGCGACTTCGACCCCTGACGGCGTCACGCATTTCGTGGCGACGCTCAGCTGTACTGCACCGCGGACCAGTAGCGATCGATGATGGTGAGCAGCTCGACGAAGCTGGTGAAGTCGAGCGACTTCACGAAGTAGCCCGCCACATGAAGACGGTGGGCTTCGCGCCGGTCTTTTTCCTGGCTCGAGGTGGTGATGATCACCACCGGCGTCGAGGCCAGCGCGGGGTCGGCTCGCAGCTCTCTCAAGAACTCCAACCCGCCCATGCGGGGCAACTTGAGATCGAGCAGCACCAGGCGCCGCTCGGCCGGCATCACGCCACCCCGAAGTACGGCCAGCGCCTCCACCCCGTCTTTCGCCTCGCACAGCTGGTGCGCGATGCCCGCGCGTACGAGCCCTCGTTTCACCGTCATCAGGTCGATTGAATCGTCATCGACGACCAACAAATTCAGCATGGTACCAAGTTCAGCCCCACGTCCTGGGTCAGCGGATTGAAGCTGTCGAACAGACGGGATTGCGCTGCCCGTGCCCCGACGCGAACCGCTGAAGGTTCACGCCAGGGCAGTAGTGCTTTTCAGCTGCCTGAACGATCGTCGCGTTCGGTGTGCTCGACCTCGAGTTGGTCGACCACGTTGCGAACACCCTTCACCTGCCGGGCCGCGCGCACCGCGCTGAACTCTTCCCACATGGAGGACACCCGGCCGGTCAGCTGAACGACGCCGTTCTTGACGGTCGCCTTCACGTCTTTCCATTCCTTGCGATCCTTGAAGGCCAGCTTGAGCGCGCTGGTGAGGTCTTCGTCTTTCGACTCGACCCTCTCTTTCTCGTTGGAAGGCACCACCTCGAGCTCGTTCTTGACGCTGGCCACGCCGGACACCCGGTTGGCCTGGGCTTCCGCGGCACGCTTCACCTCATCG
>JAYTAT010000328.1:0-4525 GCA_043737315.1 Archangium sp. | reverse complement strand
GTTGAGAGCATGGGCTTCGGGTAATCAGCCCCGCCTCGCGCTGACACTGGCCAACAAGCTCAGCACCCAGACGTGAGCCGAGGAGCACCCCGCATGCGGGGATGCCAATCCGGGGCTTCATTTCCGGCCCCCACTTCAATACTGGCAAAACGACGCGCCGAATTTCCGGACAACCTGTAGTTAGCTTTGAAGACGCAGACGTCGTCGACTGCGACGTCGGGGGCGGCAATCGGAAGCACGGAGAGCGCAGAACCCACCTGGGCGGCGCTTTCTCTGCCGTTGAAGGTGATGGCCAGGTTACTCACCCACGTTCTCCTTTGTTGCGGTCTTGAGTCGTTTTGATGAGCTCGACGGTCAGCATCCGCTGACCGTCAAAGTCCTCGAGCCGCGCCGAACGAAGATCAGACGAGATGACCAGGAAGGTGCTTGCGACGAAGTAGGTCTTGTCGTTGACGGGGGTGCATCTTGCTGGTCTCCCAGTAGCTGCGCTTCGCGAGTGAGACCGAAACGGTCGCCCTGATCTGTGGCGCTGAGCACGCCCACACCGTCGTAGGCCCGGGCCGCTTTTCGGGGAGGATGAAACCCACGCAGCCCGCGAATTGCTCACTCGTGATCTTCTTCGCGAGGAATTCGGCGGAGCAGCGAACGAGACATGGTTGCAGAAACGCTCAAAGCGGTCAGTTGCCGGACCGAGCGCGACGCATTGGCGTGGTGTTCATCGCAGGCTCCGACTTTAAGACCTCGATGTTTAGAGATCTCGGTACCCTGGGGCTGTACGTCGTGGTTCTCATGGCCGCGGGCGTGAGCCTCTCGCTGCTGACCCTCGTGCGCCTGGCGGCGAAGAAGCAGGGCGCGGTCAAAAAGCTTGGGCTCATCTGCCTGCTGACAGCCGGCTGCGCGCTGGCTCTCGGAGCGCTCGGCTACGCGTTGGGCCTGGTTGCCCTGACCGCCGCCCTGCCGAACGTTCCCTTCGACTTGACGGCCGAGCTGCTGCGCAAGGGAACGGTCGAGGCGCGGGTGAGCCTCTTCCTGGCGATGATCGCCGCTGCGTTACCGTGGCTGGTCGGGTCGATCGCGATGGTTCTGTCTCGCTTTCGCCTGGGCATCGGCGTGGCGGTCATCGTGACGGTGGGTCTTATTTCGATGCTGCTGGTCCATGAAGGTCCGCTGCCTTCGGGGAAGGTGACGCTCGCGACCGTTGAGGGACTTCGGCTTCCCGCCTCGACCGCTCAGCGCAGGCCAGGCGCGCAGCCTCTCATCGCGCTGACCCCTGGAGCGCTTTGGGTCGAGGGTTCAAAGGTGGCCAGCATGGCGCTCGCGCTCGACCACCCGCGGGTGCGGGAACAGAAGTCGAACGTGCTTCCCCTGATGGTCGATGGGCGGGTTTCGTTCTCGGAGTTGGTCGACTTGCTCGAAGCCGCGGCGCGCTCGAAACATTACGAATTCGATTTGGTGGTCCAGTCGAAAGAAGACCTCGCCGTGATCAGGGTTCGTAATTCGGCGAGCCTCGCGCCCGAGGACCCGGAGGCGCCGTCGATGCGACTGACGCTGCGCGTGACTGAAGAGAACGTCGAGGTGATTGCGGTCGGTGGAGCGCTCGACCCGCTCCCTGTGGATTGGATCAAGGTTCAGGACAAGCTGATGGAGGTCAAGGCGGTCTTCCCTCACGAGACGATCCTGCGAATCACCGCAGCGCCCGAGGTGTCCATGGACGTTCTGGTGAAGGCGCTCGACGCGAGTCGTGAAACCGCGCAGCGAAAGTTGCTTTTCCCCGATGCAGTCCTCGGCCGCTTCGAGCGACCCACGACTGCCGCGCCGGTCGACATCTCTCATCCGGGGCCCGGGACCGACTCTCACCCCGTCGGGCCGAACCAGTGACCTGGGCATCGAAGAGAACACCCCGGGAAACGAAGCGGTCACAAGCTGTCTGAAAGCTCTGATTCGCGGGTGGGTGTTGCCCTTCAGGCCGGCCGAACCAGTGCCGGTCATATACCGTTCGTCTTCATGCCGGCTTCAGCTCACACGCAATGACTCTCAATACTCAAATAAATAACTGCCTGGGTGCGGTGAACGCCTCGCTGTCGCCAACCGCAACGGCG
This sequence comes from Archangium sp., assembly GCA_043737315.1. Lineage (GTDB taxonomy): Bacteria > Myxococcota > Myxococcia > Myxococcales > Myxococcaceae > Archangium_A. The sequence continues at coordinate 2,426 of JAYTAT010000328.1, read as the reverse complement.
CTGCCATCGCTTACGTGTGGACGGTCACACGAAGACCCATCGGGAGTACCGCGGCCATCGCGCACCCCAGCGGCCTCGCGGGTTTGAGCCGACGTTGGGAGTACGCGTACGTCGATGGGCTGGTGCCCACCTTCAGTCCCGACGTCGCCGGAACCTACGCCCTGCAGCTCCAGGGCGTGCGTGGGCTGCCAGACCGCGCCTATCCACAGAACAACGAAGCGACGGCGCAGGTGCGGCTGCAGATCGCGCCGTAAGGTTTACTCCGCGCGATCGACCTGGCCGTTCTCTTCCGGGGTGATCAGCACCTTGAATCTGCGGTGAAGCGTCCGGGTACTCAGCGTGTCATCACTCTTGTACGAGGGACCTCGCAAGGTCTCGGTCAAACAAGTACCGGACGGAAGAGAAGGTTCTTACTTCCCCCGGATCGCCTTGACCTGCTTCTTGTCGGCCTCGAAGGTGAAGTAACTGTACAGCTTAAGGCGTTCTGGCGATCGACCAGGCGCTGGTTGGTGATTTCAACCACTTTCACCTTCTCCGCCGAGAACGAGAGGAGACCCACCAACTGGCCGACTTGATCGACCGTGAGGCTGGCTTCCGCGGTGCGCACCACGTCGAGCTTGCCGGCGCTGAAGCTCTCGGCCTTCACCGCTGCAACCAGCGCGGCGAAGTCGACCGTTTCGTTGACCTCACCACCGCCGCGAAAGGCCACGATGGTGCGGTAGTACCGTCGCAGTTCGACCTTGCGGTTGAAGATCAGCCCGCCGTTGGCTGACATCACCACTCGGTTGCGGCTTCCCTCGCGAGGCCCCTGGTTCGGAGGGGGCCCCACTTCTTGCTGCTGTCCCGAAACGCGCATCTTCACGTTCGGCATGGGGACCACCATCTGGGTGGTATCGATCTCCACGTGACCTTCGTCAGCTTCTTGTCGAAGGGGCCCAGGCACGGGCCAGGCGGACGTGAAGGCTCACAACCGCGAGCTGCGCGATCAGTCGAAAGTTCGCGGGCAAACCAGCCGCCAGCGTGGTGAGGTGACCGATCGTCGCCCTGACGACAGTGATCGCGAGCAGGGGAGCAGCTCAGCGGCCTGAAAACACCGCGTCTCTCCGCTCGACGAAGCTCATCATTCCTTCGGCCGCGTCTTCACTGGCCATCACGGTGGGGAGCAGGGTCGCCAGGTGTTTCGTGGCCGCTTGCACGCCTTCGGTCTCAGCGATGCGGGCGTTGGCGAGGGTGCCTTGAACGCCCAGCGGCGCCTGGCGGGCGATCACCTGAGCGAGAACGCGCGCGCGCTTGACGTGCTCCCCGTGGGCGACCACCTCTTGCACCAGCCCGATGCGCAGCGCCTCGGCGGCGCCGAACTCCTCGCCGGTCAGCAGAAACCGCATCGCGTTCCCCCAGCCAAGCCGCGCCGGCGCGCGCATCGTCGCACCCCCAAAAGGCAGAATGCCGCGGCCGATCTCGAGCTGACGGAAACGCACGGTCTCTGAGGCCACGACGATGTCGCAGGCCAGCGCCAGCTCGATCGACAGGGTGAAGGCAATGCCGCTGACCGCCAGCACCACCGGCTTGGGCACCTGGGGACCCCACACGCCGAAGGGGTCGAACGCGCGGCCACCCGAGAGCGCCTGCGGGCCCTTCTCCGCCACCGCCGGACCCACCTCCATCAGATCGAGGCCAGCCGAGAAGTGATCGCCGTGCCCGAAGAGCACCCCCGCACGCAGGGTGGGGTCGGTGCCGAGTTGCTCATACGCCGCCGCGAGTTCTGCGATGGTCTCGAGGTCGAAGGCGTTGCGTTTCTCGGGGCGATTGACGCCCATCACCAGCACCGCGCCATCTCGTTCGATCGTCAGTCGTGTGCTCATGGCGGCATACTATAGACGGGGAGGGCATGTTTTCTGAGCCGCTCGTCTCAGATCAAGAATCACGCGCTCTTGCCTTCCGCATCTTTGTGCCTGCCGAGCTTGCGGCTCTCGAGGAGGCCGAATGGCTGCTTCGAATGGCGCCAGAGAGGGGAAGAACAAACCGGCGAAATCCAGAAGAGCAGGGTGGCATGAGAGCGCCGCAGTCGATGCGACGCCCTTCCACTTCGCGCTCTTCAAGATTGCAGTCGATTGCCAGTTGCGACTGAGCTTACATACCGAAGTGGAGGCAACACCATGACTATTCCTAAACAAGTGGCTGTCTTTGGTGCGACGGGTCACACGGGTCGCTTCGTCGCCGCCGAACTTGCAAAACGAGGAATTTCGTCCATTTTGATCGGTCGAGACGACCGTCGGTTGGCCAGGTATCATCCCACGGCCACGACCCGTGTTGCCTCGATGACTGACGCGGCGAGCATCGATGCCGCGCTGCAAGGAGCAGGAGCTGTCATCAACTGTGCTGGACCGTTTTTTGACACCGCCCTGCCGGTGATCGACGCGGCAATC
>JAYTAT010000327.1:0-4530 GCA_043737315.1 Archangium sp. | reverse complement strand
CCATGCGCAGCAGGTCGACGTAGGCCTTCTCGCGATCGAACTCGGGCAGCACGCGGGCGGCCTGCAGCCGCACCTGCAGGGTCTCGTCTTCCAGCATGGCGGCGATCAGCTTGCGCGCCTCTCCGGTGCGACCGCGGGCGATGATCGACATCACCTCGAGACGCAGGGCCAGGTTCTTCGACTTGAGCACCGTGCCGAAGAACTTGAGCTTGTCGGGGTGGTTCGACCGATCGAGCACGTAGATCATGTCGCGCTGCACCTGCGGCTTTTCGGCCGTCTTGAGCTTTTCCACGAAGGCGTCGGGGTTCTGCTTGGCGAACACCACCAACACGTCGCACAGCAGGGTGCGGTTCACGGGCAGCTCGATCACCTCGAGCGTGCCCAGCAACGCAGGCACCGCGTCGGGCGTGACGTTGGTCAGGTACCGCACCACCTCGGGCGGGTTCTTCAGCTTGGCGTACTTCAGGATTTCGCCGATGCGGTTGAGCCGCTGTTCTTCGCCCATTTTCGAGATGAAGCCGCGCAGCAGCTCGCCTATCGAGCTGTCGACGCCGGCGCGTTGCTCCATCGCGCGCAGCTTGAGCACCACCTGGTTGATGAGGGCGAAGTCTTCCTGCAGCAGCATCGCGTCGAGCAGCTGCGAGAACATGACGCTGAGCAGGTTGGCGTCGGTGACGCCGTTCTCCACCACCTGAAAGACGGCGCTGATGAGCTTGGGGAAGAGGCGCTGGTTTTCTTCTTCGTGGACCTCGCGCTGCAGCCGCGCCTTCAAGTCGGGCGTGGCGGTCAGGCCGGTGATCACCACGCCGCGCATCTGATCGATGTCGTTCATCTGCATCTCGAGGTCCGACTCCGAGAGGCGCGCGAAACGAATGTAGTCTTCCGAGTTGGTGCGCAGCCGGCGCTGCAGGTAGTCGACGATCTTGTCGACCTCGACCTGCACTTCTTCCTCGGACATGTCCTCGACCTTGAAGCCTTCGACCATGATGTATTCGAAGTTCGGCATCTGAGCGCGCCACAGCTGCGCGTTGATGTCGTCGGCGCCCCGCTCGGGGTCAGAGAGGGCGATCATGGTGAAGGCGGTCATCTCTTGCAGAGAGAAGCCGTCGCGAAAGACGATCTGGCGGATGCCGTCCTTGAAGAACTTGTACGGCATCGGGTTGTCTTCGGTGAACAGATCCTGCTTGAAGATCGTGAAGTTGGTGATCTCGACCCGCAGGTTCAGCTGGCCGTAGGTCTTGGTGTACCCGGCCAACGAGGCCCACGCCTTGGTGAGGTACTCGCCGTACTTCGCCTCGTTGTGGCGGTACATCGAGATGACCTTGAGGCCCTTGAGCAGGTGGTAGGCGACCTGGCGGCCGGCCTCGACCTGGGCGCGGATCTTCGGATCCGCCATCGGGTCGGGGGCAGGCGGCGGTGCAGCAGCGGCTGCGGGGGCAGGAGCTCGGTTCGGCATTGACCTGAAAGCGTAGCCTAAGCTCAGCGAATGGCGTCGCGCAGACGCCGGGTGAGCACCTTGACGATGCCCTGAGCGATCTCGGGTTTCTCCGTCATGATCTCCTGAAAGTCTTCCCGGGTGATCTTGAGCAAGTTGGTGTCGTCGACCGCCGTCACGGTGGCTGAACGGGGGGCGGCGTCGAGAATGGCCATCTCGCCGAAACATTCCCGCTCACCCAGCTCGGCGATCACCCGATCGGCCTTGTGCACGCGCACCTTGCCGTCGATCACCAGGTACAGCGCGTCGCCCGATTCACCTTCAGCGAAAATCTCATCGGCCTGATCGCGGCTCTCTTCACTCGAGATGAGCGCGATCGCGGCGAGGTCTTCCCCGGGGATCTGAGAAAACAGATCGATCGACTTGAGGAAGAGCACTTTTTCGACGGTGGACAACATCGCGGGCCGCCATCGTTCTGTGAAAGGCGCGCCCTGTCCAGCAGTGTCAGCTGGCCGCGGCCGACGAGGCGATCAACACCGCTGCGTGACGCCGAACCAGCGGCGCATCGTCTTTGAGGCGCGCTTCCATGTGAGGCGCGGCCAACGAAGGTGACTTGCGGTGAAGGGCGACCAGGCCGATCTCGCGCACCACCGGGTTGCCGTCAGAGATCGCGGTGGTGAGCACCTGGTCGCGGGCCGTCTCGTCTTGCGTCGATTCGGACAGCGCCCACGTGGCGCACGCGCGCACCCAGGCCGCTTCGTCTTTCGCGAGCTCACGCAGCATCGCCTCGGGTGACGCGGTGGGGGCAGGGTAGGGCTCGGTCACCTGCTTGAGCCGCTCCGAACGGGGCAGCTCTTCGACCAGGGGCAGAAAGCGGGCCTTGAGGCCCCGCTCGAGGAGGTTGTCGAGCAGCTCCACCGCGTTGCCACGGCGGCGGGCCGCTTCACCAGCCGAGGCATCTTGAATACCCACGCTGATCTGCTCCATGTCGGCGTCGGGGTAGAGCACCGCCAGCAACAGGAACGCCCGGCCTTCCACCTGCTTGATCTTCTCCATCAGCGCCGAAGCAAGCAGGGCCCGGGCCGCGGCTTCCCCATCACGGGGCGTATTGGGGCCGGGCACCTCGTCGAGCTTGAGCAGCTCGAGCTGGTGCAGCGCACGCCACGCGCGCTCGAGCTCGCGATCGACTGCGCGTTTGACGGGACTCACGTCTTTCAGGAGCAGCCGCTTGCCTTTGACGGCCCGGGCCAGCGAGCGGTACATCACCCCGCGCAGCTCTTCGTCAGCCTCGTCGAGGTGACGGGCGATGATCTCGACGGCCTCGCTGGTGCCCAGGCGGCCGAGCACGCGCGCGATGGCCCGACGAATGTTGGCGTCTTCGAGGTGGTTGCTGAGCACCTTGGCCAGCGTGGACAAAATCGTGCTTCCGTAGGCGGTGAGCGCCTGGGTCGCCTCGCGCAACGTCTCGCGAGACTGCGTGCGGTAGATGAGGGGGATGACGAACTCAGGGCTCTTGAGCGCACCCGCAGCGGTGATCGCCTCACGCCTCACGCGCACGTCGGGGTCGTTCATCAACTGCAGCACGGGTTGGTAGAAGTTGCGTACTCCGATGGCACCCAGCACCTTGGCTGCGTGTTGCCGCATGACCGGGTCGGCGTTGTCGATCAGCGCCTTCAAGGCTTCGGCTGCGACCAGCACGCCGTCGAGCCCTCCGAAACGGATCATGCCCGTCACCGCCGCGCTGCGAATGCGCGGGTCGGGATCGGCGAGAAACAGCCGCACGCTGCGCACGGCCTTGTCGCGGCCCATGGCGCAGAACGCGTCGATCGCCGCGGCGCGCACGGCGGGGTCGGCGTCTTCGAACCTTCGGAAGACCGAGTTGGCAAAGCGCATCGTCTGGCGGTGTGCGTAGTACTCGAGCGCCTTGACCCTCACGGCCGTGGAGCGATGCTCGAGCAGGGTCTCGACGCGCTGATCGAGCTCCAGCTTCTCGAGGTGGGGAAGCAGGGCGAGCGCGTTGAGCACTTCCTGTTCTTGATCGCTGGCGAGGGCGCGCTCGAGCACGCGGTTGGTGTTGCCGTCGATCACGTGGTGTCGGGCCGATTCGAGATCGAGGCGGCGCTGCTTCAAGTTGTCTTGCAGCGACTTGATGTACTTGGTGCGCATGCCCATCACGACGGCGATCCAGCCGATCGCCAGCGCGAGGGAGAACCAGGCGAGCTTGTACGGGTCGCCCTTCATGAAGGTGCGGTAGCCGGCGAGCGAGAGACCCGCGAGCCCGATGGCCACGGGTTTGACCACGCCGTCGATGAAGGCCTTGGCCGAGACGCGCACCTGGGCCGGCACCGGCAGGTAGAGAATCTGGGTGGTGGCGTCGTTGACGGAATACCGGAAGAGCGTGTCAGCGCCCTTGGCCATCGAGGCCGCCCACAACGCGGGGAAGATGAGCAGCGCCACATCGCCCAGCGCCAGCGCGACGGGCAGCACCGCCAACGAGCCGATCACACCCGCGCGGTTGAGCAGCCGGCTGGTACCGAAGAGCTGCAAGCCCAGCGCGAGCGCGCCCACCACCGCGCTGAAGTAGCCGAAGTACGCGGCCAGCTCGTCGCCCTTCATCCTGTCGGCGGCGACCACCTTGAACTGGAAGTCGATGAGCGTGGTGGTGAAGAAGGTGACGGCCGAGAGAATGGCCACCGTGCGCAGGTGAGAGTCGTTGAGCACCCGGCTCGCGCCGCCGCTGCGTTTGGCGAGGCTGGGCTTGCCTGAGGCCGCTCGCGCGAAGAGCCGCTGACGGCCGAGCCGGCCACCCGCGAAGCTCGCAGCGCCGGTGATCAACAGCAACACCGCGCACATGAGCAGCAGGCTGTTGGTGCCGTAGGCGGTGGCGATGCGCGCGCTGATGAGCCCGATGATGATGTTCGCGAACGTGCCGCCCGCACCGATGAAGCCGTACAGGCGCTTGGCTTCGCGCGCGTTGAACAGCTCGTTGGCGAGCGTCCAGAACTGCACGAGGATCAACGCGCCCATCACTTCGACGAAGACGTAGATCGCGCTGTAGATGCCCGGCGGCTGGAAACGCTCGAGCACGAAGAGCA
>JAYTAT010000326.1:0-4542 GCA_043737315.1 Archangium sp. | reverse complement strand
TTTCCTGTTTCCTGGTCGAGAAGGGCACGGCCGGCCTCACCATCGGCAAAGCGGAAGACAAGATGGGCCTGCGTGGCTCGAACACCGTGCCGCTCGTGTTCGAGAACATGGAGGTCGGTGAAGACCTGCTGCTTGGCCGTGAAGGTGATGGCTTCAAGCTGGCCATGGTGGCGCTCGATGGTGGGCGCGTGGGCATCGCTTCGCAGGCCTGCGGTGTCGCCCGCGCGGCGATCGAAGCCTCGGTGCGCTACGCGAAAGATCGCCACGCCTTTGGCCAGCCCATCGGTGACTTTCAGGCGCTGCGTTTCATGCTCGCCGACATGACCACGCAGCAGCAGACCGCTGAGCTGCTCACCTTCCGCGCGGCGTCGATGAAAGAGAAGAAGCAGCCCTTCACGCGTGAAGCCTCGATGGCGAAACTCTACGCCTCTGAGATGTCGAACCGGGTGTGCGATCACGCGGTGCAGATCCACGGCGGCTACGGCTACATCGACGAGTTCCCCGTCGAGCGGTACCTGCGTGACGCTCGGGTGCAGACGATCTACGAAGGCACCAGCGAGATTCAGCGCATCGTGATTGCCCGCGAAGTGATCAAGGCCGCCGGGTAGTCAGTCTTTCCCAGGAGTCGTCATGTTCCGCATCGCCACCTGCTGCCTGTTCTCTGTCTGCCTGATCGCGTGCGGTCCCCGCCCCAAGCCGATGTTCGACGCCGGGATGGAAGAAGACGCCGGCATGGAGGTGGACGCCGGGCGCCCGCGCGGTGACGATCCGCCCAACGGTTGGCAGGTCGCGCTCGAGCTCCCCGCGGGTGCTTCGGTTTCCACCAGACTGGGCGTCTCGGTCGCTGCGATCGGTGACCAGTTCAGTCACCCGGTGATCGCCGCGCTCTACGAAGATCCCAACGGCGACCTCAACTACGACGACAACCGCATCGTCTTCACGCGTTGGGATGGCGTTGCGAAGGCGTATGAGCCGATGAAGACCATCGAGGTGGTCGGCGGCAGCGCCTTCGTGCACCCGAATCGGCAGATCTCGATCTCGCGCGACCCAGAGAGTGGCCGCATCGGCGTTGCCTACGTGAAGCCGCAGAACAACACGGTGCGCCTGGCGCTCTCGGATGACGAAGGCGCGAACTTCTCGCTCTCGAGCATCTCTGACCCGGGAAACGCGGCGATGGTCTCGAACCCGTCGCTCGTGCTCGCGGGCGGCGCCACGCACATCGGTTGGCTGCAAGGCACCGATATTCACTACGGCAAGAAGACCGGCAGCGGCGCTCTGATGGAGCAGAACCCCGGCGCGCTCGTGGCGGGCGGCAAGTCGCTCTCGCTCGCGGTGGACTCTGCGGGCAACCCCGGCGTGGCGTTCTTCCAGGCGGTCGGGGGCGTCTCGGCTGACCTGATGTTCTGGCGACCGGGCTTCACGGCCAGCACCATCGCTTCGGCCGACATGCTCGACCTGACCGTGGCGGGCCGCGAGCCTTCGGTCACGCTCACCTTCGTGGGCACCACGCCGCACGCCGCGTACCACCTGCGCAAGCGGGCCGACGCCGAGGCCATCGAGCTCTGGTACCAGAAGTCGACTGACACGGGCACCACCTGGGCCACCCCGGTCGCCGTTCCGCGCAACGCCAGCAGCGCCACTGAGTTTCACTCCACCCGGTACTACCAGGCGCTCACCATCGAACCCTCGGGCCGGGTGTCGATCGCCGCGCCGTGGTCGGCCACGGGCACGCAGTCGAACTGCAATGGCCCCAAGCTCGCTCGGGCGCCCGGCGGCGGCGTGTTCACCACGTGTTCACCTGCCGGCTCGCCCATTCAGCGGGGCGGCGAGTGGATCAACCTCTGGACTCACAAGCCGGGGAAGCAGACGCTCGTGTTCCACTACGACGCTCGCTCCAACCAGAGCATCAAGGCGGGTGTGGTGCTTTGGCGCGAGCTGTAGAAAAAGCGTGACCAAATGTTCTGTCTTTTCGCTGGCCCTGATCCGCAGTGACTGGGTAGTTCGCCACATCACTTCGGAGGTATCCGCGTGTTGCACCTTCTCGCCCTCGGGCACTTCCACCCCGGCAATGTGATCGACAACGCCTTCCTCGAGGCGTTGGGCATCGAGACCAACGACGCGTGGATCATGGACCGGGTGGGCATCAAGACCCGGCACACCGTGCTGCCGCTCGACTACATCCGCACCACGAAGAACCGCGATCCGCGCGCAGCGATCGAAGCGGCCGAGATGTCGAACGCACAGACGGGTGCTCAGGCCGGGCGCATGGCGCTGGATCGGGCGGGGCTCAAGGCCAGCGACATCGGCATGGTGATCGCGGGGAGTTGTTCCCCGGACGAGTGCATTCCGGCTGAGGCCAATCGCATCGCGGCAGAACTGGGGGTCGACGCGCCTTCGCTCGACATCTCGAGTGCGTGTTCGAGCTTCGCCTCGCAGCTGTATTTTCTCGAGGCGATGCGGCCTGAGAAGCTCCCGGACTACATCATGGTGGTGAACCCGGAGAACTCGACGCGGGTGGTCGATTATTCGGATCGGTCGGCCTGCGTATTGTGGGGCGATTGCTCGAGCGCGGCCATCGTGTCGCCGCGCGTTCCCGGGCCGTGGAAGATCACCCACACGTATTTGAAGGGCGACCCGTCGGGCGCCGACAAGGTGAGGGTGCCGCGGTTCGGTCACTTCGTTCAGCAGGGCGCCGAGGTGCAGAAGTTCGGCGTGAAGCGTGGGTGCGAGACGTTCGAGGTGCTGCGCGAGGCGTGGCTGAAGGGCGGCGAGGGGCGCACGGCCGATCAGCTCACCTTCATCGGGCACCAGGCGAATCTGCGCATGCTCGAGGCGGTGGCCCGGCGGTCTGAGGTGTCGCCTGAGCGGCACCTGTACAACGTCGATCGCCGCGGCAACGTCGGCGCATCAGGGGCGCCTTCGGTGCTCAGTGAGAATTGGGGCAGCGCGAAGCTCGGGAACGGGGTCGCGATGTGCGTGGTCGGCTCGGGGCTGACCTGGGCTGGCGCGTTGTTCGAACGATCGTGACCCCTCACCCCCCAGCCGACTACTTCTTCGGATTTTTCTTCGGATCCTTCTTCTGATCCTTGGCCGGCGGCGGCGCCGGGAAGTTCGCCGCCATCACGCGCTGCGCACCACCCTTGATGCGTTCGCTGGTCGACTTCGTGCCGATCTCCGCAAGCACCAACTTCGCAGCCTCGTACTTCACGTCATCGAGGTAGCCCAAAAACTCCCCGCGGAAGTCCTCGGTGAAGGTCTTCTCGTCGAGCACCACGTCGCGCACCAGCGTGGCGAACTCCTGCGTCTCGCGCATTTCCTTGTTCTGACGGAACCCCTGCGTGGCCGAGCGCGCGAGCTCGTTGTTGCCCGCGTTGCTCTTGAGCACTTCCTTCAGCAGAGGGAGCACCTCGACCGAGTTGCTGTGCGAGAGCGCTTCAGCCGTGCGCCGGTAGTACCCCGCGCCGCGGCCCTTTTGCGTGACCAACGTCGCCCGCAGCTGACCCAGTGAAGACGACGAGCCGATGCGCGCCGCCGACGCCGCGTAGCCAGCGAGGAAGTTGATGTCGATGTCGCGCTTGCCCAGCTCGTCGAGCACCCACTTGTGGCCCTCGGGAGAATCCACCCGGCCCAGCGTCTCGATCGCCGCCCGGCGAACGCGAATGTAGCCGGCGGGGTCTTCATTCAGACCCTCGGGCCGCTTGGCCAGTGCCAGCATCGGAGCGGCGAACTCACTGGGCAGCTTGCGAAACCGCGTATCTGCCAGGCGCTGCAGCACGGCCTCGCGTACGTACGGCGACGGATCCTTGTTGAGCACATCCATGATCGCGCCCATCGCGGTGTCGGTCGGCTTGGTCTCTGCCTTCATGTTCGGGTTGCCGAGCTCGCCCAGCAGCTGCCAGGCCGCCAGCAACCGCCACACGGGGTCTGGATCGTACCGGGCCGCGTCGACCCACATGTCCTCGCTGATCGAGGTGGGGTTCAGCTTCGCCAGCGCACCAAAATCCTTGTTCCAGTTGATCCACTGCGGCGCGGCTGGCACGTCGATGCTGACCTTCACCTCAGGCTTGTCGACGGTGATGATCTCTTCCTTCGTGTATTTCGGCTCGGTCTCGCGGTGAATCACGATGGGCAGCTTGAAGACGAACGAGGTCTTCTCGCCCGCGTGGTTGTTCTGCTGGCGGATGGTGACGTTCAGCTTGCCGCCGCCAAATGAGTAGTCGGTGAAGATCACCGGGTAGCCCTTGTTGGTGAGCCATGACTCCTTGAAGGCCTTGAGCTCCTTTTCTTTCTTGGTGACCTCGAAGACGGCCTTGAAGAAGTCGTTGCTGGTGACGGTCTTGCCGCCGTTCTTCTCGAGGTAGGCCTTCATCACCTTCTTCATCTCGGGCTTGCCGATCCACAGCTCGAGCATGCGCAGCACGTTGGCGCCCTTGGTGTAGGTGGTGGCGTCGAACGCCTCTTCACCGGGGATGCCCTTGACCACCAGCGCATGAGAGCGCGGGCCGTCTTCCTCAGTGAAGTACCGGCCCACCAGGCTGCGCG
>JAYTAT010000325.1:0-4549 GCA_043737315.1 Archangium sp. | reverse complement strand
TGATCACCACGTCGCAGGTCTGCATGGTGGCGAGCCAATCCCGGGTCATCGCGTGACGGTGTCGGAGCGCGTGCACGTATTCGGTGCCGGTGAAGTGTTTGCCGATGGCCAGGTTCGTGCGCGAGTCGAGACCAAACTGCGTCACGTCACGCTCGATCTGCCCCCGCATCGCCTGACACATCTCGCTCAAGATGAGGGTGCTGTGCGTCCACAACACGGTGTTGAGGTTGGGGCCTTCGATCTCCACCACGGTCGCCCCGGCGTCGGTGAGCGACTTCACGGCCTCGCGGCACCTCGCCACCACGTCGGTCGCTGCGTCTTCGAACCACGGCCAGCAGATGCCCAGGCGCACGCCCTCGAGCGAGCCCTTCTCGTAATCCGCCAGATGCGCAGCGGGTTGGAGCTGCGAGATCACGTCGTGCTCATCGGGCCCCGCGAGCACCGCGTACATCGCCGCGACGTCGTCGACGGTGAGCCCCATCGGCCCCACGTGCCCGACGTTCCAGCAAAGCGGGGGCACTCCGGTTTCAGGAATGCGGCCCCAGGTCGCCTTGAGCCCGACGATGCCGCACAACGCCGCGGGAATGCGAATGGACCCACCCCCATCAGCGCCGATGCTCAGCGGGCAGAGCCCCGCGGCCACCACCGCGCCCGACGCGCTCGAGCTGCCGCCGGTGATGCGTTTGCGATCGTACGGATTGCGCGTCGCACCGTGCCAGGGGTTGAGGCCGATCGGGTTGATGCCGATCTCGTTCATGTTGAGCTTGCCCAGAATGACGGCGCCCGCCGCCTTGAGCCGCGCTGCCACCGTGGAATCCTTCGTCGCCACCTCTTTGCGAAACCGCGTGCCCAGCGTCGTCACGTGGCCCGCGAGGTCGACCTCATCTTTGAGTGACACGGGCACGCCATCGAGCATCGACAGCGGAGCCCCCTCGCGAAGCCGTTTGGAAGAAGCCTCGGTCGCCGCCAACACCTCATCCTGCTTGCGCGAGATGAACAGGCCCAGGCGCTCGTCCCGGCCATCGAGCCGCTCGAGGCCTTCATGCACGCGCCGGATCACCGCCACCGGGTCGAGGCCGGTACGGTAGGCGGCCGCGAAACGCGCGACGGTTTCGCGGGTCGAAGGGGGCGCCGCGGCGACCGCGCGCGCGGCTTGCTCGATGGGCGTCAGCCGATCAGACGGCGCAGGCGGGTGGGGCAGGGGGCATTGCACCGGCGGCGCGTCGCCCGCACTGAGCTTGCGCCATGCGTCAATGCCACTGTCTTTCACCAGCTTCTCGAGGAGCACTGCGCCGACGCCGCTTTCGAGCGTTCGCACGAAGGCTCTGAGGGCAAGTCCAGCGACCCGCGGGGCTCGAACATCATCACGGTGGTAGCTCATGGGCGCGCCACACTACACGGGCGGGTGCTGAATATCGGGGGCGCTGGCGCCGTAAGAGGCCGCATGAACCGAACACTCCTTGGGCTCGCGGCGATGGTTTCGGTGTTCAGCGCGACGGTGGCTCGCGCAGATGATTGTGGTCCCCAGCCGACGTACGCCCCTCGCGGCCAGGGCTGGAACGAGGGCCAGTACCAGCTGCAGACCACCCAGGTCTGGGTTCAAGGTCAGATGCAGCAGGTCTACGTGGCCGGCCAGTGTCACCAGTGGGGTCATGTTCAGGTCTGCACCCCGGGCTCCTACGAGACGGTGGCCACCGAGGGCCGCTACGAGACCCGGCAAGACTGGGTCTGGGTCACCAATTTCTACCAGCGCCCTTCCCCCCAGTACGGGCGGCAGTACGGGCGGCAATACGGTCGCGGCTCCGGGCGAAACAATCGCTGGGGCCGTCACGGCGCGGTGCCGATCGGTTACTGAGAAATTCACCCACGTTGGGTGGGGACACGGCGGCAATTCGGGCTAAAACAAACGCCGGTGCCGCCCCCCACGCCCAGACCCGTCGCGGTGCTCCCGATCGACGGCGCCCGGTATGGCCAGCTCAAGGCCCTCCTCGAGGGGGCTGGTGTTCCCGTCGCTGACGGGTGGGGCCCTGAACTCGACGTCGCAGTGGTCGATCTCGGCGCAGCGGGCGTCGAGCAGGTCAGGCGGGTGCTGGCAGAGAAGGCGCCCCGAGCCGCGATCCTGGGGATCACCACCCCCACGCCCGATGTCGACGCGGGCGTCTTCGAGGTGATCGCTCCTGAGTCAGTGGCGAAGGAACTGGTGCCCCGCCTCGCTCATCTCCGCGCGCGGCTGGCGATGTTTCAGGAGGCGCAGCAGCGGCAGCGCGATCTCCAGGTGCTGCTCGAGCTGACCGCGCGGTACGCCGAAGCGACCGACATCAACGAGCTGCTGCACGACGTCACCCGCAGGCTCGCCGACGAGCTGCAGATTGACAGGGTCGCGTTCGCGGTGGTCGATGGGGAACGGGGTGAAGGCACCATCATCGCCGCCAGCGACGACCCCTTGCTCAAAGATCACCGAATCGATCTCGCCCGCTACCCCGAGGTGCGTGAGGTGGTGCGCACGGGCAAGCCGGTGATCGTCGAAGACGCGCCGTCGCACCCACTGCTCGAAGACGTGAAGGCGTCGGTCGCCGCGCGGGGCATCAGAAATCTGGCCGCGATGCCGCTGGCCGTCAGGGGGCAGGTGCAGGGCGTGCTGTTGTTGCGGCGCTCCACCGGCCCCTTCAACCCGCGCGAGGTCGAGTTCCTCACCACGGTCGCGCAGGCCACCGCGGTCGCCTTTCGCAACGTGCGCCAGCTCGAGCGCATTCGAGGTCAGCGCGAGAAAGAGAAGTCGGCTCGCATCGCCGCCGAAGAGCGCGTGGCGGAGATGAAGCGGTACGCCGCTTACTTCGAACACCTGTCCGATGGCGTGGCGATTCTCGATGGGCGCGCATGCGTGCTCTCGCTCAACCCCGCGGGCCAGGCGCTGCTCGACTTGAAGCAGGCCGACGCCGAAGGCCGTCACATCAACACGCTCACCAACCCCAGCGACGAGGCGTTGCTGCTCGACGTGTTGTTCGCGGTCTCGAAGGGGCAGGTGAAGAACGACGTCGATCTCCACGCGAAGACGGGCACGGGGCGAAGGTTGACCCTGTCGGTTTCTGCGGCTCCGCTGCGGGGTGATGCGGGCGACGGCGTGGCGATTCTCACGTTGCGCGACGTCACCTTGCAGCGGCACATGGCCGAGGAGCTGCGTCAGACCAGCGACTTCCTCGAGCGGCTGATCGACAGCTCGGTCGATGCGATCATCGCCGCCGACATGAAGGGAAAGATCATTCTCTTCAACAAGGCCGCCGAAGCCATCTGTGGCTACAAGGCCGACGACGCGATCGGCAAACTTCACGTCACGCAGCTGTACGGCGAAGGCGTCGCGCTCGAGTTGATGAAGAAGCTGCGCAGCTCTGAGTTCGGCGGCGTGGGGCGCCTCTCGTCGAACCGGGCGGAGATCATGGCCCGGACGGGTGAACGCATTCCAGTCAACCTCTCGGCATCCATCATCTACGAGGGCGCGCGTGAGACGGCGACGGTGGGTCTGTTCACCGATCTGCGTGATCGCATTTCGCTCGAGCGCAAGCTGACCGACGCCGAAGCGCGGCTGTTGGAAAGCGAGAAGAACGCGGTCATCGTGGCGCTCGCCGGCACCGCCGCGCACGAGCTCAACCAGCCGCTGACCTCGGTGATGGGTTACGCCGAGCTGCTCAAGCGGAAGATCAAAGAGACCGAGCCCACCTGGCGCCCGGTGGACATCATCCACCGCGAGGCCGAGCGCATGGCGGAGATCGTCAAGAAGATCGGGAAGATCACCCGCTACGAAACGAAGGCGTACGTGGGTACTGCGAAGATCGTCGACCTCGACAAGGCGGTTGCTCATGAAGACTGAGACGGGCACGCAAGCGCTGGGGGTGACCGGCCGTGCCGCCGACGCCTTCCAGGCGTTCTTCGACATGGTCGATGCGCCCGCGGCGTTGTGCGATCTCACGCTGGGCATCGTCACCTCGAACGGGCCGTTCGAAGTGCTCTGCGGTGCGAAGGGGATCGCCGGCCGCTCGCTGCACGACTTCATGGACGCCGGGGCGCTGGTGGTGCCCGAAGACGGGCGTGGCGTCGAGGTCGAGGTCGCGTGCCGCACGGGCCAGGTGGTCACGCTGTCCATCACGCGGCGCGGTCAGACCGTGGCACTGGTCGCGCGAAGGCTCTCGCCGATGCTCGACTCGCTGGCTGCAGCGGGCCGTGCGTTGCTCGAGCAGGCACGCGTCGAGACCGCCCTGTTGGAGATCGGCCGCAGCGTCGCCGGGGCCACCAGCGAAGAAGAGCTGGTCGCCACCGTCGCGCGCGGCGTGAAGGGCCTCTTTCCCGGTCGGGCGTTCTGCGTGCGCATCGTCGACCCGCGCACCTGTCACCTCACCTCGCTGTATGCCGAAGGGCGCATGCGCGATGGGCAACGCGACCTGTTTCACCTGCGCCGCTCGATGGTGGAGAAGACCAGCCTCGAGACCCGCGGGCTGCCGGCAGATCGGGTGCTGATCACCTCGGGCGAGCTGCCTCTGCTCTTCCAGGGCAGCGT
>JAYTAT010000324.1:0-1747 GCA_043737315.1 Archangium sp. | reverse complement strand
GCGGCGGCGATGTTGCGCACCTCGAGTACCTGATCGACCACCACGCCGGTGGTGACCGGCCCGGAAGGCGTCTCCAGCTGGGCGACGATGATCACCGGCCGGGCGGCGGCGTCCTGGCTTTTGATGCCCAGGCACGTGCGCAGATCGACCACGGGGATGATTTTTCCGCGCAGGTTCACCACGCCGCGCACGCCGTGGGGCGCGTGGGGAACACGGGTGATCTCCAGCAGGCCGATCAGCTCGCGCACCTTGAGAATCTCGACGCCGTACTCTTCACCCCCGACGCGAAAGGTCATGTACTTGCCGGCCAGCGGCGCGCTGTGGGCGATGGCGTTCATCACAGTCGTGCCTCCTGCTGCGCGACCGGTGAGGCGCGGTGTTCGTAGGAAACGAGTCCACACAGCTTGTCGATGTTGAGAATGAGGCCGACGTTGCCGTCGGAGAGAATGGCGGCGCCCGAGTAGAATTCGGCCTTGCCCACGCCCTGACCCAGCGCCTTGATCACCACTTGCTGCTGAGCGAGCACTTCGTCGACCAGCAGACCCAGGCGTTTGCCCATGCTCTCGACCACCACCACCAACGCCAAGGTGGGATCCTTGCGGGCCCCTTCGACGCCGAGCAGCGCAGAGAGGCGAAGCAGCGGGAGCACCTGCCCCCGCACGCAGAGCAGTTCGTCACGTTCACCCATCGTGGCCAGCATCGCGTTCGTGGGCTGCAACGCCTCGACGATGGAGAGGATGGGCAACAGGTAGCGCTCGCGGCCGACGGTCACCAGCATGCCGTCGATGATGGCCAGGGTGAGCGGGAGCACGACGCGGAAGGTGCTGCCCCTGCCGGGCCGTGACTCGATGAACACCCGGCCGCGCATGGCCGCGACGTTGCGTTTGACCACGTCCATCCCCACGCCGCGGCCGGACAGGTCGGTCACTTTGGGCGCGGTGGAAAAGCCAGGCGCGAAGATGAGCTGGAAGATCTCCTGCTCGGTGAGCGCTTCGGGTTTGGGCACCAGGCCGCGCTCGATGCCCTTCTTCAAGATGCGCTCGCGGTCGAGGCCTCTGCCGTCGTCACTCAACTCGATGACGATGCTGCCGCCCCGATGGCCGGCCGTCAGGGTGAGCACGCCGCCGGGCGCCTTGCCGGCCGCGAGGCGTTCGGCGGGCGACTCGATGCCGTGGTCGACCGCGTTGCGCACCATGTGCACGAGCGGATCTTCGAGGCGCTCCACCATGGCGCGATCCATCTCGGTGCCTTCGCCCTGGGTGACCAGCACCACTTCTTTGCCCGCCTTGCGGCCCACCTCGCGGGTCAAGCGGGCCATCTTTTGAAAGGTGTTGTTCACCGGCACCGTGCGCATGCGCATCGCGGCGTTCTGCAGGTCGCGGGAAATCTTCCCCAGCTGCCCCAGCGTGTTGCGCATGGTGACCGAGGTGCTGTCGCGCGAGTGCTTGAGCATCGACTCGACGATGATCAGCTCGCCGATCATCTCGACCATGCTGTCGACCCGCTCGAGATCGACCTTCACGGTCTCACGAAGTTTTCCGGCAGCGCGAGGTGCGCTCGGGGTGGGCGCGGCCGACTCGAGCTTCTCGAACTGCGGCTCAGGAGTGGACGCGCGCGGCGTGACGACCGCTGCCACCGGCACCGGTTCGCCTTTGGGAGGAATGCCGGCGAGGAACTCGTTGAGCCGCGCGATCAGGCCTTCGCAGTCGGGGTGCGACCGCAGCTCCACGCCTGCTTCACAGGCCTT
>JAYTAT010000323.1:0-4556 GCA_043737315.1 Archangium sp. | reverse complement strand
GTCTTGCCGACGCTGCTGACGGTGAAGTCGACCCGGTCGCCCACCGACACAGCGAGCGTGGAGGCCTCGACCCCCACGAACAGTGCGGGACCCGTGTTGCCCGCTTGCACGATGAAGCCAGCCGGATCCGTCGTGGCACCTGCGTCGGGCACGAGGGGTTTTACGAAGGTCACCAGCGCTCCCTGCACCGGGAGCGAGACGCTGCCCGTGCCGAGATCGGCCGCGGCGCGCACCGCAGCGATCTGCGAGGCCGTATTCGAGGTCGAACCTCCACCGCCGCCACCAACGCCGCCGCCCGTCACGCCGCCACCCGAGCCGCCGCCGGTCACGCCGCCACCCGAGCCGCCGCCCGTCACGCCGCCGCCCGCACCGCCGCCCGTCACGCCTCCGCCAGAACCGCCGCCCGTCACGCCTCCGCCAGAACCGCCACCCATCGCCCCACCACCTGAGCCGCCGCCCGTCGAGCCGCCACCGCTTCCGCCAAGGCCGCCGCTGAAACCCGAGCCGGTGCAGAAGCCACCGAGGCACACCTGATCGCCCACGCACGCCACGCACATCGAAGCGCGCGAACCGCACGCCTGCGCGCTCGGCGCCGCATTGCACTCACCCTTCGCGTCGCAGCACCCCGCGCAGTTGCTGGGCAGGCACCTGGGCTTGGCGGAGCCGCAGCCCGATCCGGACAACAGCGCGCAGAGAGCCATCGCGAACGACAGGCGAGTCGACGACATCAGAGCCTCTTTTGAAAAATCAGCGAACGACGAGAACGGGCTTGGGGCAGATGTGCACGAGCCGGTCGGTGACGCTGCCCAGCAACATGCGCGCGACCGCGCCGTGACCCTTGGCGCCGATCACCACGCCCCACACCCGAGATGCCGACGCGAGATCCGAGATCGCCTCTGCCGGAGGCCCGGTGAGGATCACCGTGTCGGCCTGAACGCCGAGCTCGGTGGCCAACTTCTTCGCCGCGCCGAGGATCTCCGTGGCGACCTCGCGGTTCCCCTCTTCCACCCTGGCGATGGCCTCGCCGTAGACGTTGGGGCTCAGCAGGATCGGAGGCAACACGTTGACCAGCTCGAGGCGCGCCGGAAGCGACTTCGCCAGGGCCGCCGCCTCGCGCACACCCTTTAGACTGTGAGCTGAACCATCGACGGCCACCAGAATGGTCTGCATGGCCTGAAGGTACGCAACCCCTCAGCGCGAAACCAGCGTCACGGGGTCGCCTGGTCGAATGAGACCGGGGCGCTCCACCCACGCCACCAACCCGCGCAACCGATGCGCCGCCTTCACGAACCTGGAGGCGATGGCCTCGTCGACACCGGCCCCCCGCACGATGCCCTTCCCTGCTTTGCGGCACGGGTCATTTTCACCATCGATCACCAGCACCGCCCCTGAGCCGAACACCATTCGGGTGCCGGGCGCGCAGCGGGTGAGTTCAGGGGCGTGGCGCAACAGCACGTTCGCGCCGAGCCACCGGTAATCCAGCTGAGGCAGGCCCAGGGTGGCGGCGACCTGAACCAGCTCTTCCACGCTGACCAGCGAGAGCTGCCGCGCGTTGCGGATCTCGGTGCCTTTCGGGAGGTGCTTTTCGCGCACGCCCGCGCGCATGGTCAGCCCTGCGTGCCGGTCGCCCTCGAGCCCGGCGAAGGAGAGCACCGCCAGCTCGAGCTCCCTCGTCACGAAGTCACCCGGAAGATCAGCAATGCCCAGCGCCTCGACTTCCATGGGCGACGATTAACACTCCTCTTTCAGCGCTGCCCGGCGGGATCGATTTCAGTGTAGAGGCGACGGATTATGGCGTCCTTCTCCATCATCAACGTCAGCAAGGGCTACGGCCCCAAGAAGCTCTTCGAAGACGTGAACGTCTCGTTTTCTGCCGGCAAGCGGTACGGCCTGACCGGCCCCAACGGAGCGGGCAAGACCACTTTCATGAAGATCCTCGCAGGCGATGAGGATCAAGACACGGGCGACATCATTCGCCCCCGGAAGCTGGGCGTGCTGCGCCAGAACCACTTTCAATACGAAGATCTCCGGGTCCTCGACGTGGTGATGATGGGCAACAAGGGCCTGTGGGCGGCGCTCAAAGAGAAGAACACGCTGCTCGAGAAGGCCGACCTCACCGAAGCCGACGGCAATCGCCTGGGCGATCTGGAAACGGTGATCGCCGAAGAAGATGGCTATGTCGCCGAGTCGGATGCCGCCGCCCTGCTGATGGGTCTGGGCATCGAAGAGGCCTTTCACGAAGGCCCGCTCAAGCAGCTGACCGGCGGCTACAAGCTGCGCACGCTGCTGGCCCAGGCCCTCTTCGGCAAGCCCGAGGGCCTGCTGCTCGACGAACCCACCAACCACCTCGATCTCGACTCGATCCGGTGGATGGAAGAGTTTCTCCACGAATACGAAGGCGTGCTGATCACCATCTCGCACGACCGTCACTTCTTGAACTCGATCTGCACCAACATCGCAGACATCGATTACGAGACGATCATCACCTACACCGGCGGCTACGACGACATGGTGCGGCAGAAGTCGCAGCTGCGCGTGCGCGTTGAGGATGAGAACGCTGAGAAGCAGAAGAAGATAAGCCAGCTCCAGGACTTCGTGGCCCGCTTCGGCGCCGGCACGCGCGCCACCCAGGTGCAGAGTCGCAAGAACCAGCTCGAGAAGCTGAAGATGGAAGACCTGAAGCGCTCGAACATCGCGCGCCCCTTCATCAAGTTCGAACAGAAGGCGCCCAGCGGCCGGCAGACGCTCACCATCAACGGCATCGCCAAGTCGTGGGACGGCGAAGTGGTCATTCCCCCGTTCTCCGCGCTCATCACCAAGGGCGAGAAGATCTGCGTCATCGGCAAGAACGGCATGGGCAAGTCGACCCTGCTGCGCATGATATCAGGCGCGATTGCGCCCGACGCGGGCACCATCGAGTGGGGCCACAACGCGAACGTCGGCTACATGCCGCAGGATCACCACGGGCTCATCAAGAAGGGCACCACCGTCTACGGCTTTCTGCGCGACCTCGACAGCAAGCTGGGCAACGAAGAGATCTCAGGCTTGCTCGGCCGCATGTTGTTCTCGGGTGAAGAGCGCATGAAGCCCACCGACACGCTGTCGGGTGGTGAGACGGTGCGCACGCTCTTGAGCATGTTGATGATGCGCAAAGACAACGTGCTCGTCCTCGACGAGCCCACCAACCACCTCGACCTCGAGTCGATCGCGGCGCTCTCCGAAGGCCTGCAGAAGTACGAGGGCACGGTCATCGTGGTCACGCACGACCAGGAGCTGATCTCGGAAGTGGCGACGCGCATCTGGGCGCCGCGCAAGGGCAAGCCGGTCATCGACTTCGTGGGCGGGCTGGACGACTTCCTGGTGAAGCACGCCGACGTGGCAGCTCACCGCCGCTGAGCAGTCGCACTTGAACCCACCCCAAAGAACCCTCCGAGCCGTTCGGTTCCTGCAGGTTGCCTTGCGTCGACACGCACCAGAGCCGACACTCCCGCCCTGCCCATGCGTTCACTCATTCTGGTCCTGACTGCAGGTGTCGCTGTTGGTGTGACCGGCTGCGCGAAAGACAAGGTCGTCGCCGCGAACTGCCGCGCCGACGATGACTGTCAAGCGGGCTCGCTGTGTGAAAACTACGAGTGCGTTCCGCGCGAAGCCAAGGCGTGCGACATCGTGCTCGAGGGAAACCCCATTCTTCAGCCCTCGCCCCACACCGTCGACTTCGGCACGGTCGACGCGCAGGCGGCGCTGCTGCAGACCATCACGCTGCACAACATCGGCAACTGCACGCTGACCCTCTTCGAAGCGACGCTGGCTGACACGGGCGCGGGCTTCACCTGCGATCTCTGCGACACGAGCTTCCCCAAAGAAGTCTGGCCCGGCCGCAGCCTCGAGATTCAGCTCAGCTACACGCCCGGGGCGGTGCGCAACTCGGTCACCGAGCTGACGCTGCTGTCCGACGACAAGGAATACCCCACCCTTCGCGTGCCCATCAAAGCCAACTACATCGGCACGCCGCAGCTGGTCGCCTCACCCAGCCCGGTCGACTTCGGGTACACCGCGCAGGGCCGCCTCACCCGCCGCACCGTTCAGCTCTCGAATCAGGGCACGGGCAGCGCGCCGGTCACCATCAACAGCGTGGCGCTCTCACCTGCCGGCACGATGGACTTCGCGCTGGTACCTCTCACCTCGCTCCCCCGCACGCTCGCGCCTGCGTCGATCGATCGCACCGCCGTTCAGACGCTCGAGGTTCGGTACACGCCGCGCACGCTGGCTGATCACACGGCTGATCTGGTGGTCACCACCAACAAGGGCACCTTCACCGTACCCTTGAGCGGCACGTCGTCATCGGCGCCCGGCGTGACCGTCACGCCGTCGATGCTCGATCTGGGCGACGTCACGCTTGGCACCAGCACCTTTCGCACCATCACCGTGGTCAACGGAGGCGGCGCGCCGCTCACCGTGCGCCCGACCTGGGGCGGCATGATGTTCACCACCGACTTTTCCACCAACCCGCAGATCGTG
Source organism: Archangium sp. (assembly GCA_043737315.1). Taxonomy (GTDB): domain Bacteria; phylum Myxococcota; class Myxococcia; order Myxococcales; family Myxococcaceae; genus Archangium_A. Next base: position 38 of record JAYTAT010000323.1, on the reverse strand, counting down.
CCCGACGTGTTGCCCGCCCAGTACGTCGAGATGCAGGT
>JAYTAT010000322.1:0-1751 GCA_043737315.1 Archangium sp. | reverse complement strand
TCCTGCGCGCGACGACGGCCGATGGCCGGGTGCTCGAAGGCGTGACGCTCAACGTGAAACGACTCTGGGAGCCGACCGACAAGGGCACCGAAGCGAAGGTCGATGAAGACGGCGTGGCGAGCCTGCAGGTCGATCCCGGCCCGCCCGTGAACATCGTGATTCCCGCGATGCCCTTCCGCCCCCCGCCCCGCACCAGGCTGGTGACCCGCAACGGTCTTTCGGAGCGCCTGGGCCTCACCGAAGACGATGGCGACGTGTCGCTGGCCGATCGAATGGCCTTCGATCGCCTCGACGCCAGGTTGGCGCCGTGTGCGCGCTACGTGCTCGACGGCGGCGCAGAGGTGAGCGTGGGTCTGCTGGTGCGTTCTTCAGGCGCCGTGGTGGCGATGGCGCTGCCCACCTCGAAGCTGGGTAAGTGCATGGAAGGCGTGCTCAAGGGGCTCCAACTCGGTGCCGGCAAGGAGCGCTTCTTCGAAGCCAGCTGGGCCTTCAACGACGAAGAGCTGCCCCGCTTCGAGTTGAGCGTCGACGGCTTCCCAGAGCCTCCCGAGCCGCTCAACCTCGCGCTCGCCGACGCGATGCTGGAAGCGCGTGATTGCCTGCCCGCGACCGTCAAGACCGGCGTGCTGCCCCGAATGCTTCACTGGAAGGTCAGCGCCGATTGGAAACGCGTGGAGCTCGACTGGGTCACCGTGAAGGGTGACGCGTACGCCGAGTCAGCGCTCGCCTGCATCACCTCTCGCGTCAAGACGCTGGAGTTCCCCAAGCGGCTCGAGACCGAGCAAACGGTTCAGGAGAGCGCCATCGGCGTGGCCACGGTCTCGGTGAACGCTCCTGCAAAGTACGAGTCGCTCAAGCCGCAGGACACCGTGATGGTCGGCTACGAGTTCCTGGTCACTGCGAAGAAGGGCAATGAGGTGTTCGGCAGCACCCGGCTGCGCATGAACCCCGGCACCGTTCCGTCGATTCGACTGCGCGCCTCCACGCAGCTGCTCAAGGCGGGAGACCACGTGAAGGTCGAGATCCTGCGCGGGCCTGACTTCACCGGCGAGCTGCCCGAGAAGCTCTTGCTCACGCACGCCTTCCAATCGCGAGAAGCGAAGGTCGACCCCGCCACGCGCAGCGCCGACTTCACCATCCCCGCTGACTGGCAGGGCTGGGCCGGCGTGCAGTGGGGCGGTGGTCAGGTCTTCCTCTTCGTGCAACCCAACGCCGCGCTGTCGGTGAAGGTGACTCCCGAGAAGGAGCGTTACGCCCCAGGTCAGGTCGCCCAGCTGGGCATCGAGACCACGGTGGGAGGCACCGGCGGCGCCGCAGCCGTCGGGCTCTTCGGAGTCGATGAGAGCCTCTCGCAGCTCGCCCCGCTTCCCGGTGCTGATGAGCTCGCGCCGTTGAGGCCGCAGGCAACGGGAACGGCCGCGTTCGGCTCGATGGATGCGCAGGCACTCTCGCTGGGCCGTATCCGCGGTGCGAACGCCGCTGCGGCGACGCTGGCGCGCGTCTCGTCGATGCCCCCACCGCCGCAGGTCGAAGCCGCAGTTTCGATCTCAGGCAGCACGGTGTTCGATCCCAACGAGGCGCAGGTCGATCGTTTCTACGTGGTGCTCGGCGAGCTCTACGCGCAGGTGCGCACGTGGGAGTCGGCAGCGCCCGAGTCGGAGAAGATGACGCCGCCCGTGATGGCGCGGTTGTGGAACCAGTCGCTCGACGCCGTCGAGTCGCGCAAAGACTCAGCGCGTGATGCGTGGGGC
>JAYTAT010000321.1:0-4567 GCA_043737315.1 Archangium sp. | reverse complement strand
AAGGGTCGTAGGTCGCCCACAGCCCCTCGAGCGCAGAGTGACCGATGCGGGTGGCGTAGTCGGCGGCCAGTGAAGGGAGCGTCTGCCAGAGCGCAGAGGCCTCGCGGGCGGCGACTTCACCCAGTTCTTTTGCACGCCCTTCGTCGGCGGTCAGTTCGAGCGCGGTGACGTAGAAGGCATGACGGCTCACCGGCTCATCGGGAATGAGCGTCTCGTCGAGATCGAACAGCACGGCTGCGAACATGACCCCTTTTACACGGTGCACCGGGTCACTCGTCGCAGTACTTCCACACGGCGGGCCTCGAATGCATTGGCTCCCATGCATCTTGCCCGCTAGAGAATCGATTCCATGAGCGCCGCTGACCACCAGACGACCGCCGTGTTGGATGGGCTGCGGCGGCTGGTGAAGGAGCTGCGCGACAGCTCGCGGGCAGCGGAGCATCAGGTGGGCTTGAGCGCCGCGCAGCTCTTCGTGCTCGAGGTGCTGGCGGTGCAGTCGAGCCTCTCACTCTCTGAGGTGGCCGCGCGAACGCACACGCATCAGAGCAGCGTCTCGGTGGTGGTGAGCCGGCTGGTGAAAGCGAAGCTGGTGCGCCGGGTGCGCGCCGAAGACGACGGGCGGCGGCTCGAGCTGGCGCTCACCGCGAAGGGCCGCACGCTGCAGACCCTGGCGCCGCACGCTGCCCCGAGACGGCTCATCGCCGCGGTGCAGTTGTTGCCGAAAGAGCAACGACGCGCGCTGGGCGAGAGCCTCGCGAAGGTGGCCGAGCTGATGGCCTTGCCGCCTTCACCGGGGCAGATGTTCTTCGAAGACGACCCTGCGAAGACGAAAGGCAAGAAGCCTCGATGACGACCCAGGTGCTGCTGCGAATTCGCGACTCGGTGCGGGAACCCGTCGGGGCCACCTTGCAGGTCGAGCCCCTGCCCGCGAGTTCACGTCTGGGCCGAGGCGTGGTGCGGCTGGTGGTGTGCTGGGTGCTTGCGGTGGCCTGCGTGCTGGTGCCGCTGCTGCACTTCGTGCTCGTGCCGGGGCTGTTCATTCTGGGGCCGGTGTTGGCCTTTCTGGCCACACGCGCCACCGTGCGGGTCAGGAGCGATCGGATCGACTGTCCCAAATGCGGGAAGGAAACCGGCATCGAAGCGGGCACCACCGGCTGGCCTGTTTCGCTTCGCTGTTCCCTCTGCAGCACCACCTTCCTGGCGGTGCAGTCTGACCATCGCTGACCGCTCGAACGGCTCGCTGGCTCTTTCAGAACTGAAATTCAGATCTGAAGATGCAGGAAGAGCGACCCGGGGCGGGGCCTTGCTGGGGCCCAGATTCATTGACCAGACCGGTCAGGCATACCGATTGCTGAGGTTCAGCGCATGTCGGCTGCCGAGAGCTTCATCCCCATGCTGCGCCAGGGGCATTGCGTCTTCGTCAGCGTGCCCTCCGAACTGAATCGATGACTCTGTCCGTTCTTCAAGCCATCGAACCTGTGATGAATGACGCGCTGGGTCTGTCGGCCGCGCGCGGCGTCTTTCGCACGTTGCCCGCGTGGGTGAACCAGACCGCCGGCAGCCTCGACGTGGTCGAGGTGCGTGAGCTGCTCGCCCAGCTCGAGACCAGCGGGCGCCTGTTCGCCTCGCCCGGCAAGCCCATTCCCTCGAAGCGGCTGCGCGAGGTGGTCACCGGCGGCGCGCCGGCCAGACCAAACGAGCAGCGCTTCAACATCAGCGCCGATCGCGACGTGCTCACGGTGCAGCGCGCCACGCAGTCGCTCACCCGCGGCTTCTTCAGCGTCACCGACTGCGGGCGGCTGGCCATCGCGGTCTCCGAGCTGGCTCGCAACATCTACATGTATGCGAAGCAGGGCACCCTGACGTTGCGACTCACCGAAGAGCCCACCTCGTGGTTCTTCGAGCTGGCAGCGATCGACGAGGGCCCCGGCATTCCCCACCTCGAGGTGATCATGCGGGGTGAGTACCGCTCTCGTACGGGCCTGGGCCGCGGCATCATCGGCACGCGTGCGCTGCTCGACGCGATGAACGTCGAGTCCGCGCCGGGCAAGGGCACGCGCATCACCGGGCATCGCCGGGTGCGCAAGACATGACCTGGGGCGCAGCTCAGCGCGGACTGATTCAGTTCGCGCAGCTCGCGAAGCTGACGTTGAGCCGCTGACGGTCGGCCGCTTCGAGCCCACTTGCCACGGCGATACAACGCTCTTTGATCAGCTGGGCCAGCTCGTCCTGTTTTCCAAGGGCTTCCAGGGCGAGCGCTCGCAACGAGGCGGTGTTCGAGTCGTCGGTGCCCAGCCGCTCGAGTGCCAGGGCAGGCTGATGGGCGCGCAACAACCAGCGCGCCTGCGTTTTGGGGAGCCAGGGTTGTTCCACCGCGAAGAACGCGGCTGACCCCATCAGCAACGAGAACAACCCCAACACCACGCCCATCGAGTTGCCGCTCTTCTTCTTCGGCATGGGCGCGACGGGAATCGCGGCCGGCATCGCCTGGCTCAACATCGTCGCCGGCAGAATGTCTTCCATCGCCACGGGCATGACCGGCGTGAGGGCTGACACCAGCGCCTGGCCATCGGCGGGGCGCTTCGCGGGATCCTTCGCCAAGCAGCGCTCGATCAGCTCAGCCAGCTCGTCGGGCACCTTGCCCCAAAGCGACGGCGGCTTCTGGTTGGTGTGCTGTTCGAGAAAGTCATGCAGCTCGGGCCCGTTGAAGGGCAGCGCGCCGGTGAGCATGAAGTACGCGGTGATGCCGAACCCGTAGACGTCGGTACGGGGATCGGGCGGCAAGCCCCTCAACTGTTCAGGCGCGGCGTACGCGGGTGTGGCGGCCGTCATGCCCACGTTCGAGACGAACGAGCGGCCATCACCCTCGGGCAGATCCGCGTCGAAGAGGCGCGCCAGGCCGAAGTCGAGAATACGCGCCTGCGTGCCCGTCGCGCCTTCGCTGAGCATCACGTTCTCGGCCTTGAAGTCGCGGTGCACCACGCCCTTGGCATGAATCGCGGCAAGCCCCTCTGCCAGCTGCAAGAGCAATCGCCCCGCGCGCAACGGATCCATCTTCCGACCCGTGATGGCCTCGTCGAGGCGGGTGCCTTCGACGTACTCGAGGACGACCACCGTGCCTTCGGGCCCATCGGTCTCGAAGTCGAGAATACGCACCACCGAGGGGTGATCGATGGACGAGTGAATCAACGCCTCGCGTTTGAAGCGGGCGTGCGCGTCGGGCTGCACCGGGCCCTTGCGGGTGATGACCTTGAGCGCGACCTTCCGTTTGAGCGAGAGCTGCTCGGCCAGGTACACCTCGGCGCTGCCGCCTGCGCCCAGCGGCTTGAGCACCCGGTACCGCCCGCCCAACACCGTCAGCTCACGGGGGGGAAGCGGGGGCGGACTCATGGCTTGCCTGCCTTCGGCGCGGCGGCCGTGGGCACGCTGGCCTTCTTCGCCTGCAGCGGCGGGAGCAGGAGGATCTCGATGCGCCGGTTCGCCGCGCGGCCTTTGGGCGTGGCGTTGGCCCCGATGGGCCGGTACGGGCCGTAGCCGGCGGCGAGCAGGCGGCCGGGTTTGACCTGCGCCTTTTCTGAGAGGAACCGCACCACGTTGACCGCGCGCGCGGTGGAGAGCTCCCAGTTGGTGGCGAACTTCGCCTTCAAATCGGGCAACGTGATGGGCGCGTCGTCGGTGTGACCCGAGATCTGAATCTGGCGATCTTCGACGCCCTTCAAGATGGCGCCCAACCGGGTGAGCACCTCTTCACCACGCGGCGAGACCTCGGCCTGGGCAGAGTCGAAGAGCACCTTGTCCACCAGGTCGACCTGAATGCGGCCTTCGCTCTGCGAGAGGCGCACGTCACCGCGTTTGATCTCAGCGGCCATCTTGTCTTCCAGCGAGTTGTAGGTGGCCATCAGCCGGGCCAGCTCTTCCTCTTTCTGCACCAGCGTCGAGGTCAGCTCGCTGGCCTTGTTCTCGAGCTCACTTGCTTTGGTGGCCAGGGCCTCTTTCTGCAGGTTGAGGTCGTTGAGTGTCGAGGCGGTGACCTCGAGGTCCTTCTGGCAGTCGCTGGCCTTCTTCGACGCCAGCTCGGTGGCGGTGATGGCCTCAGTCTGAGCCGTTTGAAGGGCTTCCAGCCGTTGCAGCGCAAAGTACCCAGCCGCGATCGCCGCAGCGAGCGTGAGCACCCACAACAACCACGGCAGCTTGCTGCTTTTCTGCTCGTTCATTTCGGCCCTCCCAAAAAAAGCTGAGCGGACCTTACCGAGCCCGATGCGGGACCAAGAACCCCACACAAGCGTTCAAAACCTACAAAGCCTCAGGAGGGCTCGACGGGAATGCTCAAGCCAGGCTGCGTGCCTTCATCGAGCTCAGGCTCGAGCGACTGCCCGACCTGGAAGTAGGTCCACAGCCGGGTGGCCAGCGCCTGCTTCATGTCGACCAACTCGGCGCGCCGCGTGGCGAAGTCGAGCAGCGAGTCTGAGAGCGCGACCACGTCGCCTGATTTCTCGCTGGCCAGGCGAACGAAGTCGGCGTGCGCGTTCGACTCGAACAAGCCGCAGAAGAGCGCAAAGGCCCACGC
>JAYTAT010000320.1:0-11132 GCA_043737315.1 Archangium sp. | reverse complement strand
AGGCCTCGCGGGGCACGCCACGCTCCTCGAGAATGCGCCGGCAGATGGGCCGGTCGTAGCCGTTGCCCAGGCGCCAGGGCGCCATCTCGTCAGACAGCGTCACCCGGTACACCGCGGCCACGCTGCGGCTGAAGAGATAGGCGGGGCTGCACTCGATGACGCCAAAGCGGGCGCGGGCCTCGTTGAGCGAGACACCGCTGGGCGCGCCACGCCAGAGCTGACCGGTAAGATTCATCGGCGAGAGGTCGACGGCCCAGACGCCGTCACCCATGTGACCGCCGAACCACACGGTGGGCACATCGTGCACGTCGGCTTCGCGAAGCAGCGAATGAAACACCAGCTCGGGCGAGGTCTGAGCGCTGGCCCAGAACCAGGCTTCGATCTCGGCTGGCAACTTGCTCTCGTCGAGGTCGAGGTGTTTGGGCCGCGCGCCGAGCAACCGCGCGATGTCCGAACCGTCGTCGTTCGACAGCTCGGTCTTCATGAGCTTCTGCACGATGGCGGGGATGCGGGTGTTCGAGTGCGCCGAACTCCACGTGAGCAACGGCGTGCCCACGATGGGCTGCATCAACGCCACGACAGTCGGGCTGTCATAGCCGCGGCTGGCGGTTGACACCGCGCGCATCGGTCGCGCCCGGCGCGGGTCAGTCGCGTTGCTCCACAGCGACTTCAGCGCGCTCGTGAGTTGAAAGACGTAGTCGGAGAAGCTCGTGAAGGTGTGGGGCACATCGTGCGTGCGGTAAGCGGCCTCACCCTTCGAGTCGAGGTGCATCGCCTCGAACATGAGCTGGTTTGCGACCTCCAGCCGCGGGTGCGCGATGCTGAACTGGCGCACGTAGTTGTGCACGCCCAGGCAGATCGACTCGCTCCAGCGTCGATGGTCGACCTCGGGGTGCAGCCGCGCGCCCGTGCGGCCCAACAACACCGAGAGCGAGTTCGAGACGTGCCACAGATGGCCGTCGCGGATGAATACGCAGCGCTCGATGGTGGTGTGCGCGGTGGCCACCACCACCTCGTCGTCATCGACGCGAACGCCGCTGCCGTAGAGGTGCTCGGCCGTGTGGAAGTTGCCGGCGACGAAGTCACCGCTCCACATGCCCGAGACGAACCATCGGGGTGAGGGTGCAGGGTCGACCTCGACGAACCGCCCGACCTCGGCCTCGCAGGTGTCTGCGCGTCGATCGATGACGGCGTACCAAGCGAGTTTTGGCAGCGCTTCGTCACGCCGTACCGTCATTTTGGGAAGGGCATTCATGCATGCGCAGAAGTGCATTCACCATGCCTTCACGAACTTCAGCGGCACGCCGCGAACCCAGGGCGAGTTCACCCTGAAGTACGCACCGCCTGCGTTCAGAACCGGCCCGGCTTGCGGCCTCTCTCATCGGCAGAGGGTGGGGGCCCATCTGCTGCTCACTGAACGGCCCCCACTTCTGGGGCATGAGCACAATCGGCTCATCGGTGAAGTCGAGCACTTCAGCTGCGGGCTGTCACCGCGCGCTGACGATAACTTCCTCTCTCTGCGAGAGAGCGGGCGAAGGGTCGGGGTGGGCCACTTTGAGATCACCAGAGCCCCTCACCCGGCCTTTGGGCTGACCTCTCCCCGCGAGCAGGGAGAGGTGAACGACTCAGTCCTTCAGACGCAGCTTCATCTGCACGTCGGAAGACCAGTGATTGGCGAACGCCTTCACGCACGTCGACAAGTACCGGTCGTAGTTCGTCCACACGGTCTCGCCGTTGCTCATGAGCTTGCTGCCCCAGCCGCTGGCCATGATCTTGTCCTTGTTCAGGTGGAAGCGACGCAGCCACTCGGCGGTCGTCTTCCCGTAGTCGAGCCGTCGCGTGTTGAGCTGCACGATTTCCCACGACTGACCGCAGGCTGCGACGAGCTCTTCGAGGCGGGGGTTGAGGCCACCGGGAAAGATGACGTCAGCGGTGAACTTCAGGTGCGCGAGGTCTTCACGCTTGCGGGGCACGCGGTCACGCAAGATCGCCTGGAAGCCGAAGCACGAGCCGGGCTTGACCCACTGCGCGACCTTGTTGAAGTACTCCCGGTAGATCGGCACCGCGAGGCCCTGCTGCTGCTGCGCGGGCGACACGAGGTGATCGATCATCTCGATGCTGGTCAGCGCGTCGTACTTCTCGGCCGGCACGAAGTCCTTGTAGTCGGTGCACCACATCGTCACGCCGGGCAGCTTGCGCGCGGTGATCTCATCGGCCTGCGCCCGCGACAGCGTGATGCCATGCGCGCGCTCGACCTTCCGCTCGAGCACCAGGTACTCGAGGTTGGCGCCCCAGCCGCAGCCGATGTCGAGCACCAGCGAGTTCTTCTTCACCTCAGCGAAGTCAGCCAGCCAGCGGCTCTTGTTGCGCTGAGCCTGCTCGAGGGTGGTGTGCTCCTCGTCGTAGACGGCGCTCGTGTAGTGCATCCGCTCGTCGAGCCAGAGGCGAAAAAACTCGTTGCTGATGTCGTAACCGATTTCAACTTCTTCGCGGGTCGAGGTCATGTGTGTTTCCTGTTGAAGAACTTCAAGCGACGGCGTCGCCGTTCATTTCGCGGGTGAGGCGCTCGAGCTCTTCCTTGAGCACGTTCGCGGTGTGGAGAAGCTGCGCTTCGTGGTGGAGCGACGAGAGGAAGAAGCGCAGACGGGCCTGATCCTCCTCGACGGCGGGGTACAGAATCGGCTGCACGTTGATGCCGCGCTTCTTGAGCGAGTCAGACAGCTGCAGCGCGAGCACGGAATTGCCGACGATGGCGGGCACCACGGCGGTGTCCTTGGTCATCCCGGTGTTCACCCCACGCTCCTTGAGCAGCTTGACGAAGTAGGTGGCGTTGTCGCGCGCCTTTTTCGCCCGCTCGGGGTGCTTGATCATCTGCTGCGTGGCTGCCAGCGCAGCCGCCGCGTTCGGGGGCGCGATGCCCACGGAATAGACGAAGCCCGGCGTGGTGTACTTGAGGTACTCGACCAGCGCCTTGCTGCCGGCGATGTAGCCGCCGCACGAAGCGAACGACTTGCTCAGCGTGCCCATCCACATGTCCACGTCGGAGCGCACCACGTCGTAGTACTCGCCCACGCCGCGGCCGGTCTCACCGACCACGCCCGCAGAGTGCGCCTCGTCGACCAGCAGCAGCGCTTTGTGCTTCTTCTTGAGCTCGATGAACCTGGGGAGATCCGGAATGTCGCCGTCCATCGAGTAGGTGCCCTCGATGCAGATGAGCACCCGGCGGTAATGCGGCCGCAGGTTGGTCAGCATGCGGTCGAGCGCTTCCCAGTCGTTGTGGGGGAAAGGCCTTCGCTTGGCGCCCGAGAGCTTGGCCCCGCCGATGATGGAGTCGTGCGCGAGCGCGTCGTGCACGATGAGGTCGCCCGCGCCCACCACGTGACCGATGACGGTGACGTTGGTGGCGTGACCCGAGACGAGCACGATGCTGTCTTCGGTGCCGAAGAAGTCGGCGATGGCCACCTCGAGCTCGCGGGTCAGCGGCTTCTCACCTGAAGCGACGCGGCTGGCGGACACCGAGGTGCCGTACTTGGTGATGGCGTCCTGGGCGGCCTTGCTCACCACCGGGTCACCGGAGTTGCCCACGTAGTTGTACGAAGAGAAGTTGAGCATCTCCTTGCCGTTGACCACCGTGGTGTCGCCGCAGATCGCCTCGTGCACCGAGAAGTACGGGTTCTGCAACCCGAACGCCTCGGCCATCGCGATGCGCTCCTTGAGCTCTTCGTATTCGGGGAAGCGCGCCGGGTTCCAGCTCGACTCGTCGATGACCACGGCGGCCGGAGCGGCTTCGACCGGTTCAGCCGCGACAGGCACGGACACCGGGGCCGCCTTCACGCTGAACTGCGGATCGCGCTTCTTGAACTCGGCAGTCATGCCGGTGAGGTAGGCGACCATCGCGCCCCTGTCGTTCTGCCAGATGAGCGTTCCGGTGAAGCTGTCTTCGTTCGCAGCCTCGAACGTGACGGTGACCTTGAGCGGACCCAGGCCGAACGGCGCGAGTTGCACGAAGCGGCCGAGCGAGAGGGGGAAACCCGCGCGCTGGTGTTTGACCCACGCCCAGTAGCCCGCGAGCTGGAACGACGCGTCGAGGATGAGTGGGTCGATGGTCCACTCGTTGCGCAGCGGCTCCTTGATCCAGTCCGACGGGCGGCAGCCCTTCACCCAGCCGACCACGCCGTCTTCACCGAGCGCGTCGATGGCGGTCACGCCCTGCAGGCGCGGCCCGTGGAAGGTGAAGCCTGCGTAGAAGTCTTTGAGCGAGAGCGGCAGCGTGGGCGTCGCTGCAAACGTCTTCACCGAAGGCACCACCGAGCGGTCGGCGCCGATGGTGACCGTGCCCTGGTACGAGAGGGCGCGGCCCTGGCTGAGCGTGACGGCGAGCGCGTTGGTCTTGCCAGCGCGTACGGCCTGCTTGACCGACGCCTCGAGCCAGATGGTGTCGGGCACCAGCACGGCGCGCTGCAGCTTGAAGTCGGTGACGGCGAACGGCGCGAACTGGCCCGGGTTCGTTCCACCAGCCGCTTCGATGGCCGCGGCGGCGACGTGATCGAGCGCCGAAGCGAAGGGCAACACGCGCTGACCTGCCATGGTGTGGTCGTTCAGGTAGACGTGGTTCAAGCGCGAGACCGGGAAGGTCGCGGTGTGGAGCACGGTGCGCTCAGGCACGGCGCGGCCGATCAGCACCTCGCCCGAGCCGCCGTCGACCTCACGGAGGAACGCGGCGACACCTTCGTCATCGGAGAGGAACGTGACGCCTTCGGCCTTCAGCTCGGCCTTCTTGAACGACGGGATCCTGCGGGCCATCTCTGAGTCTTCCCAGGGCGGGAAGTCGATCGCCACGGTGCGCTGGGCGCCACCGACACGCGACATCATCTCATTGGCAGCCGAGTAATCGGTCTGCGCGGCGTTGCCAAAGCGGCCAGCCCACGAGCTGATCAGCACCAACAGGGGCAGCTCCTTCGACGCATCGAGCAGCGCCAGCGCGCCGCCGACCTTGGTTTCCAGCACCGAGTCGAGCTGAGCTGCGTCTTTCTTCTCCACCAGCGCATCGGCGAGCACGCCCGCGTTGTGGATGATTGCGTCCACCTTGCCGAACTGAGCGCGAATGGCGTCGAGAGCAGACTTCACGCTCGCCGCGTCACGCACGTTCATGGGGAAATAGCTGCACGCCTTCGCGCCAGCGCTCTTCACCTGCGCGACCGACTTCGAGAGCTCTTCATTCATCGCAGAGCGGCCGGTCAGCGCGATGGTGCAGCCGTGCGCCTTCGCGAGGCCCCGGGCGAACTTGAAGCCCAGGCCCTTCGCACCACCGGTGACCACCACCACGGAGGCCGCGTTGAGGGTCTTCTTCGAGGCAGCCGCAGCGAGTGGGCGAACGGCGACGGCGGTACGGCCGTTCTTCGCGAAGCCGACCTCGACCGTGCGATCGCCCGAGACGATTTCTTCCACGATGTGGTGCGCGATGGCTTCAGCGCCCAGCGTGACGTCGACGTCGATGGCCTTGACCTGCGCGTCAGGCCACTCGAGGGCGAGCGCCTTGGTGAAGCCGAGCGCACCGACCTGGCCCAACGATTCGCGCGGCGTACCGGTCAGACCGAACTGACCACCGAGGCCCGTGACGGTGACGAAGAGCTCGGCCTTTTCAGCGCCGACCTTCTTCGAGAGCGCCAGCAGCGAACGGGGTGCCGCGCGGTAATCGCCCGTCGCGCCGAGGGTCGAGAGGTTGATGACGCCGGCGAAATGACCCTCGGTCGAGAGGTCGCCGATGACCGCGGTCAGTCCGTGCGTCGCGAGGTGAGCGACGACCGCGTCGGCCACACCGTGCGTGTCTTTCGTCACCAGCACCGGGTGCTCGAACGAAGTGACCGTCTCCGAGAGAGCCGCGAGAGGGGCTTCGACCACGACCGGGGCGTACCGGTCGACCGGCAACGAAGCGGAAGGCGCGTCGGCCCTGGCCGTGACGCCCGACTCCAGCGCGGTGGCGATGTGCTCGATGATGGTCGCGCTGGTGGTGGTCTTGGCGAACAGCTCACGGGGCAGACCGCCCAGCGTGGGGAACGCCTTGCCCACCGACTGATCCAGCTCGACCAGCATGAGCGAGTCGAAGCCCAGCTCGTTCACCAGGGTCTGGTCGAGGCGCAGCGTCTTCACCGGGAAGGCGCTGATGCGCGCGACGGCCTCGAGCACGCTGGCCTGCACGGCAGGGCGAATGTCCTGCTTCGGCTCTTCCTTCTTGACCACCGGGGCGGGCGCGGGCGTCTGCGCACCGGTCACTTGATCGGCACCCTTGCGGCTGACCAGGTTCGAGAAGTCAGGCGGCCTGGCCACCACCGGCACGACGGCGGACTGCATCGCCAGGGCGGTGCCGCCATTCGGGGTCGGCATCTGCATCTGCTGTGAGACCTGGGCAAACGCCGCCATGTCACCACCACCGGCGAGCGCCTGAATCGCCGCGGCCTGTGCCTTGACGATCTCAGCCTGGCTTTGGAGCAGCTGCATCTGCTGTTGGAACAAGGCGATCAGGTTGTCCATGGCGAGGGGTCCCTTCGACAGCGGTTGCGGATTGAAAACAGTGGAAGCGCGCGGAGCGGCTGCCTTGACCAACGGGGGCCGCGGGGCGCGCGGGGTGCGCTCCATCGCCCAGTACTTCTGAGTCTCGAGCGGCGTGGGCGGCAGGATGGCCAGGCGAGCGCCGTGCAGCAGCGGCTGCGCGTTCACCGGCACACCCTTCATCCACAACTGACCAAGCGCGCTCAACAACATCGAGCCCGCATCGTTGCCCTCATTGGGGCCCAGCGCGCAGACGGTCGCGTTCAAAGCGACGCCGCGAGCGAAGGAGAGCAGCGCCCCACCGGCACCGACTTGAATGAAGTGCGTGACGCCCTCATCGACGCAGGTCTGCAGCGCGTCGACGAAGTTCACGGGCGAGGTGGCGTGCTGCACCCAGATTTCCCGGGCCTCGGCGACCGAGCCGTACATGCGGCCGGTGATGCACGAGACGATGCCAGAGCGGGGCTCTTGCAGCGGCAGGCCGGTCACCACGCCGCGCATCTTCATGTCCATGCCGGCCATCAACGGCGAGTGGAACGCGTGGCTCACGTCGAGGCGGGTGCTCTTGAGGCCGGCCGCGTTGAGCGCGGTCTGCACGGCCTCGATGCCCTTGCTGGTGCCAGACAGCACCACCTGCGTCGGGTGGTTGTGATTGGCGATCACCACGCCAGGCACGAGGTGGCCCTGAACGCGTGAACGTTCAGCCATCACGGCCAGCATCGCGCCGGGGTCGCTGAGGCCCAGCTCGTTCATCATTTGACCGCGGCGGGCGACGAGCTTCACCGCGTCGGCGCCCGGCAACATGCCCGAGGTGGCGGCGGCAGCGAACTCGCCCAGCGAGTGCCCCAGCGTCAGCTCAGGCAGCACGTTGCATTCGCGCAGCAACTCACCCATCGCGATGCCGAGCGCCGCCATCGCGGGCTGGCACACGTGCGTCTGAGTGAGGTGCGCTTGCGCGGCGACCGGGTCGGTGCCCGCAGGCGGGTAGAGCGCCTCGAGGATGGAGAAACCGGCATCGGCCTTCACGGCTGCGTCGTACTGCTCGAGGCGTGAACGCAGCGTGGGGAAGCGGGCGACGAGATCCTGCAACAGGCCGACGCGCTGGGCACCCTGGCCGGCGAAGAGGAAGGCGATCTTCCGCTGCTCTGCAGGCACCGGCGTCGAAGGCACCAACGTGCCCGCGGCGATCTGCTCGAGCGCGTCGATCAGATCTTCCTGCGTGGTGGCGAGGAATGCGATTCGGGTATCGAAGGCCTGGCGCGCGGCGAGCGTGCGGGCGACGTCAGCCACCGGCAACGACTGGCGCGCGATTTCCGTGGCCAACTCGAGCGCGTGCGACTGCAGCAGCGCATGCGTGGCGGCGGACAGCAGGAACAACGACGGACCCACCGACGCAGGTACCGGCGCGCGCATCGGCGCCTGCTCGAGCAGCACGTGCGCGTTGGTGCCACCGAAACCGAAAGAAGAGACAGCTGCGCGGCGAATCGGCGCATCCCACGCGGTCGCGCTCGCCGCGATGCGGAAGGGCGAGTTGGGCAGGTCGAGCTTGGGGTTCAACTGCTCGCAGCCCGGCTGCGGGGGAATCACGCCGTGGTGCAGCATCAGGCAGGTCTTGATGAAGCCCGCCGCGCCCGCCGCCGACATGGTGTGCCCGATGTTCCCCTTGATGCTGCCCAGGTTGCAGTAGGGCGCCTCGAGCGCGTGACCCGCACGCTCGTTGAAGAAGTGTTTGAGCGCGCCGACCTCGGTCGCGTCACCCACGGTGGTCGCGGTGCCGTGGGTCTCGACGTAGGTGATGCTCTCGACCGGGAAGTCGGTGTCGGCGTGCGCGCGCCACATGGCCTCGCGCTGACCTTCGGGGCGCGGGGTCATCGGGCCTTCGCCGCGGCCGTCGTTGTTGCAGCCCGAGCCCTTGAGCACCGCGTACACCCGGTCGCCGTCACGGATGGCGTCGTCGAGCCGCTTGAGCACCACCAGGCCCACGCCTTCGCCCATCACGAAGCCATCGGCGCGCGCGTCGAACGGCCGGCACACGCCCGAAGGCGAGATGGCGCCGATGCGCGAGAAGCCGATGAGGTTGTCGGGGTTCAGGTTCAGGTACACGCCGCCCGCGATGGCCACGTTCACCTGGCGGGCGCGCAGGTTGATGGTCGCCTCGTGAATCGCCACCAGCGCCGAGCTGCACGCAGCGTCGATGGACAACGCGGGACCGTTCAAGTCGAAGGTCTGCGCCACCGAGCAGGCGATCATGTTCAGCAACGAGCCTGCGATGGTGAACGCGCGCGCAGGCGCCACGTCAGCCACCGAGCCCTTGAGCGCTTCGGCTTCTGCACCCGAGAGCGAGTCGCCGAACTCACCGTTGATCGACTGCTGCGCGCGGTGACGGGCGGTCATCAGGTCTTTGTATTCAGAGACCGACGCGCCGATGAACACGCCGGTGCGCGAACGATCGAACGGCTTGTTCTCGTACCCCGCATCCTGCAGTGCCTGCCGGGTCGCCTCGATGACGATGCGGTGTTGCGGATCCATCACCTGCACGCGGCGGGGTGCGAGGCCGTAGTGCAGCGCCGCGAACTCGTCGACGCCGTCGATGAAGGCACCCTTGCGCACGTAGGTCTTGTCGACCGCGCGCACGTCGTTGGGGTCGAAGAACGCCGAGTGTTTCCACCGCGAGTCATCGATGTCCTTGAAGGCGACGTTGCCGGTGCTGATCAGCTGCCACAACTCAGGCAGGTCTTTCGCCTGAGGAAAGCGGCAGGCCATGCCGACCACGGCGATGGCTTCACGGGGCTCGTTGTTCTTGATGGGACTCAAAGAGAGAACCTCCAGCACCCACGCAGGACAGCTACGGCAACTTCAGAACGTGACGTCAGTGCCCGCGGGCACCAGGCGCTTCACGACGTCGCCGAGGTCACCCAGGGTCTGCACCTTGGCGAGGTCCTCGTCGGGCATGCGGATGTTGAGCTTCTCTTCGAAGAAGCTCACGAGCTCCATGACCGCGACGGAGTCGAGGCCCAGCTTGCTGATCACGGTGTCCTTCGTGAGGCCGTCGAGCTTCTTGCCGTTCACTTCGAGGGCGGCCTGCGTGAAGAGCTGAATGATGTTGACGTTGGCCATGGTGTCCTTCGTTGTTTCGTGGGGTGAAATTGATCAGCCGAGAATGCGGCTGACGCGCTTCTGGGCGTACGAGCCCACCAGCTTGAACTTCGAGACGGCATCCGAGACCGAGCGGATCTCGAGGGTGTGCTCCACCACGCGCCTGGCCCGGTGCTGCGCGCGGCCCAGCAGTGACTTCGCGACGTGACGGGCGACCACCAGCTTCTCGCCGTTGCCGCCCAGCGTGCGGTTGCCTTCTTTGCCGATTTCGCCCGCGAGGTACTGAAGCCGCGTCTTGGCGCGCTGCAGCTTGCCGCTCGAGGTCTTGGGCAACGAACCCACCGGCGCGATGATCACGTCCATCGGCATCAGCTGAAGGTTCTCGTTGATCTTCTGCTTGATGAGCTCGGTCAGCTCTTCGGGCTTCTGCGTGCGCGACTCGACGACGATCACCAGCTCTTCGCTCTGCAGGCCGGGGCGTGAGAACGCGACGGTCGAGCCCTTTCGCACTTCGGGCAGCTCGTCGACGATCCACTCCATGCGCTGCGGGTCGTAGTTGCGACCGTTGATGATGATGATGTCCTTCTTGCGGCCCGTTATGTAGACGTTGCCGCTGACCAGGTAGCCGTAGTCACCGGTCTTGAGCCAGCCGTTGCCGAACGTGCGCTCGGTGGCTTCGGGGTCTTCGAAGTAGCCCTTGGCGATCGAAGGGCCGCGCACCCAGATTTCACCGATGCGGCGATCCGTCAGGCGCTTGCCCGACTCGTCGAAGATGCCGACTTCGTGACGGGGAAAGGCCTTGCCGCAGTTCACGAACTCCTGCGCGCTGCCGTCGGCGAGTTTCTCCACCGGCGCGGGCTCGGCCTTGCGATCCTGCTGGTAGACGTCGGAGTCGATGACGTCGGTCGAGAGCTCTTCTTCCAGGCCGATGAAGCTGATGGCCAACGTCGCCTCTGCCATGCCGTAGCAGGGGAGCAGCGACTGGGGCTTGAGGCCCGCTTTCGAGAACGTCTCCACGAAGGCGCGCATCGTCACGGGGTTGATGGGCTCGGCGCCGCAGCCGAAGTGCCGCATCGACGAGAGATCGAGCGACGCGAGCTGCTCGGGCTTCGCGCGCTTGACCGCCAGCGCGTACGCGAAGTTCGGCGCGAAGCTGATGGTGCCCTTCACGCGGTGAATGGTGCGCAGCCAGATGGTGGCGTTGCGCACGAAGGTCATCGTGGGGATGAAGGTCACCGAGACGCGGTGAAACAGGGGGGAGATGACGAAGCCGATGAGCCCCATGTCGTGGTAGAGCGGCAGCCACGAGACGCCGTGATCCACGTCGGTGTCTGACTGCAGGCCGTCACGCATGATGGCCCAGGCATTCGCGCGCAGGCTGCCGTGGGTGACCGAGACGCCCTTGGGGGTCGACGTCGAGCCCGAGGTGAACTGCAGGAAGCAGAGGTCGTCTTCGGTGACTTCGGCCTTGTCTTGACTGACGCCTT
>JAYTAT010000319.1:0-1756 GCA_043737315.1 Archangium sp. | reverse complement strand
CCACGGGCCTGCTGTTCACCAAACACGGCACCCGGGCGGGCCGCGACCTGCTTCTGGCGCACGAACACCTGCTGCGGGTCGTCTCGCTCATCGATCGGCTGGGCAACGAAGGCGACGTGCCTGCCCCCCGCCGCGCCCTGGAAGTCGACGCGATCTTCTTCGAGCTCGATCAGCTGCTCGATCGCACCAGCGAGCTGACCGAGCACACCGCTGACCTGCTCGAGGAACTGGGGAAGGACTGATGTTCTTCGCCGTCTACGCACGCATCTACGGTCAGGCGTTCGTCAACGCGTTGGCGGCGATCGGCCGCAACCTGTGGACGCTGGTGTTGCCGATCGGCCTGATGGCGGCGTTCTCTGCCCTGGAAAGCCTGGTCTCGCCGATGGGCTTCGCGGGCGGCTTCGTGATGTCGCTGGCCAGGAGCGCGGTGTTGAGCGTCTACACGTACTTCGTCGCGCAGATCGTCGCCAAGAACCGGGTCGGCCTGGCCGATTTGCGCACCAGCCTGGGCGCCTACTTCTGGACCTGGGTGAACGTCTTCTTCGCCATCTGGATCATCAGCCTGCTGCTGGGGCCCATGATGCTCACCGCTCAGAGCAGGCAGCTGCGCGACGCGTTGGTGATGTTGAGCCTGGTGGTGTTCAACGCCGCGCCCGAAGTCATCTACCTCAAGGGCACCAGCGGCTTCATCGAGACCGCCCAGCGCAGCTTCGGCTTCCTGCAGGAAAACTGGATCGAGTGGTTCGTACCCAACGCGCTGATCCTGGGCGGCGTCTGGCTGCTGATCGGCGGCGTCATCCCGGTGCGCGCCTTGCCCTGGCCCGGCCTCACCGTACCCGTGCTGCTGGGCGTACTGCTGCACGTGGTGGTGGTCTTCCGCGGCTTTCTCTTCGAGATGCTCGACGGCAGCACCCACCGTCAGCGCATGTACCGCATGCGAAAAGAGCAGTAGCCCCTCAGTCGCGTTCGGCTTGAGCCACGAGATCGAAGTCGGGGATCTCTTCGCGCATGTACTTGCGCATGCGATCCATCAGCGCCGCCTCGAGCTGGCGCGCCCGCTCGCGTGACACGCCGTAATGCGCCCCGATGTCCTGCAGGGTCATCGGCTCATCCGAGGTCAGCCGCTTCTCGAAGATGTAGCGATCCTTCTCGCTCAAGACCTCGCTGAACTTGGCCAGCTTGGTGCGGAAGAGCTCCCGCAGCTCTTTATTGCCCAGCGCTTCGTCGGCGCCCACCGCGTTGTTGGGCAGCAGGCGATCGCCCCGGGTCGTCTTGTCGTCTTCAGACCCCCCGATCGGCGCGTCGATCGACACTTCGTCGTTGCCCAGGCGCTGATCCATCTCGACCACGTCTTGTTCGGTGACGTTGAGCCGCTCGGCCAGCAACTTGGGCGTCACCTCGACACCCAGCTTGAGCATGCGCTCCTGCTCCTGGCGCAGCTTGAAGAAGAGCTTGCGCTGGGCTTCCGTCGTGCCCAGCTTCACCATCTTCCAGTTGTCCATGATGTAGCGGAGGATGTACGCCCTGATCCACCAGGCGGCGTAGCTGGAGAGCTTCACGCCGCGTTCGGGGTCGAACTTCTTGACCGCCTGCATCAGGCCGATGTTGCCCTCCTGAATCAGGTCGAGCAGCGCCAGCGGGTTGCGGTGGTACTCATGCGCGAGCTTCACCACCAGGCGCAGGTTCGAGGCGACCAGCGTGTACGCCGCCTTCACGTCGCCGGTGTCGCGGTACCGTTTGGCCAGCGCCACCTCTT